>NZ_JAOCDJ010000007.1:0-138840 GCF_029840885.1 Empedobacter sp. GD03861 | reverse complement strand
TATTTATATAATTGAATTCATTTCTCCAATTGTAAGCAAAACGATCGTCTCCTATATCAGCTTTACTTCCACCTGTACCACGGTTTTTAGAAACAAAAGCCAAAGGGGAAACGAAACTTTCAAACTGATTTCGGTTATATCTCGCTCCAAAAGTGGTTCTAAAAGTTAACTTTTCAGTTAAGTCTGCCTCTAAAAATCCAGAACCGAAAAGCCTAAAATTTCTATATTCTGCATCAGTATATTTCATTTGATCCAAAACTGGATTTTGTAAAATATTTACATTTGAATTGTATATAGGAGCGCCTGTTTCATCTAATTTCACATTTCCTGCTTCATCCAGCTCATAAACAGATGCGTATGGATAATTTAAATAGATATTGGTAAAAGGACTAGAAAAATTATACACGTCCGATGGTAAATCTCTTTTTGTATAAGCTCCATTAATATCAATACCGTATCGTAACCAATCTTTCATTTTTGATGAAATGTTAATGGAAGAAGTAATACGTTCAAAGCCTTTGTAAAACTCTACAGTACCATTGTCCTGATCATAACCTAATGAAAAAGATTGCGCTGTTTCGCCATCATTTTTATTGAAAGTCAAATAATGTGAACTAATTACACTTCTTTTAAAGATATCATCTTTCCAATTATGAGCATATTGAGACAATCGGTTAATTTCCTCTTGGCTTCTTGCTACACCTAAACCTAAACTACGCCCTGTTTCCAGATCTTTTAATTGACTTATTTCATTCTGAAAATTTAAAAACTGATGCCCATTCATTAGGTTGATGTTCTTAAATCCTAAATTTTCACCAAATCCTACACGTGAAGAATAAGAGATTACTCCTTCATTTTTTTTAGCGCGTTTTGTTGTGATTAGAATCACTCCATTTGCGCCTCGAGAACCATAAATAGCTACCTGAGAAGCATCTTTTAATACTTTTACTTCCTCTACATCATTAGGGTTTAAGGCAACAATATCCGCAGCAGACAAATAGGTTCCATCAACTACATAAAGTGGATTTTTAACACCACCATTCAAACCAATAGCTCCCCTTATCACAACATTTGCGTTACTGCCCGGCGCACCATTCTGTGCTTGAGAAGATAGTCCTGAAACTTTACCCGACAACAATTGATCTATCGAAGTTGAAGGATTTAAGTTTTTCAAATCATCACCTTTCAAGGTTGTTGTACCTGCAGATTGAGGTGCCTCGAAAATACTTTTTACAACAACTATATCCAAATCAATATTTTCTGATTTGGATTTCAAATCAATTATACCCAAATCATAGTGATCAACTTTATATTCTAAACCATTAATGATTAATATTGTTCCCAAAGGAAGATCGATTGAAAAATGACCATTTTCATCTGTATAAAATGTTTGGTCTTGATTTTTCACTTTTATTTCCACATCCTGTGATGGAAAACCTAATTCATCATTCACCTGTCCTTTGATCTGAGCATATGTTAGAGAACTTAACAGCAGCAGACCTATGAAACTTAACTTTTTTTGAGCTTTCTTCATTCATAAATTTTTATACTGCAAATCTCTATATTTAAAGAATATTATACTATAAAATATATTTTTAACACCTTGTTTTAGAAAATATTTCTGTAAAATAAAAATATTTATTGTGTTAATAATCGTTAAAATATTAAATAATTATTAAAATTTTAACATAAAATATAACAAATTATAAAACAATACAGGAATCTAATTAATCAAATGAAATTATCAGGAAGTAATAGCGAATAGAAAAAAAATCCTATTTTATTAAAGTCTATGGAATTAATAGATTTTAAAAATATAAATCATAGAAATTTGTTAAAACCGATCATAAAACACCTTACAAACTGTTAATCAATCACATAATTAAAAACGAAATAAATTAATGAATAAAACAATAATATATTAAAGATAATATTTTGGCGTATTTTAATAATTTTTAAAAAAAAATATTAATCACTCTCTTATCTGAGAATATAAATCTAATACATGTTTTTTAGCACAAAATCTCTTACCATTCTGTATAAATTTTATACTAATAGTAGAAAATTAAAAACTTTTGTTTCTAATTATCCTGACAAAAAAAGTTAGTGAATTCACTAACCTTTTTCGTTTTATCTCTTAATCTTTCTCTACACCTTGATTAATCATTCCTCCAGATTTCCCCATCGATTTCTCAATCTCCTTGTCATATTCTTCCTTGGTTACTTTCTTCGATTTATTTGGTATTTCTATTTTCCCTGCGTATGGTTTTAAATCAATTGCCGTAAAACTAACATTTGTATCCATATCACTTGTAAATGGTAATTTGAATTTAATTTTTAAAATTAAACCCGGTAATCCGTTAAAACGAGAAGGTCCGTCACGAAAAGGTAAATCTGGTGCATACCACGCTTCCACAGTTTGTGTAGAATTGGTATATATTGCTTTTTTTACTTTATATCCCAAAATCGTTGCTTCATCTTTACTCAAAATCCATGGAAAAGACTGAATTGAATCTTTAATAAACAACTTCGGTTTCATTATACTATTTTCATATAACTCTTTTGCATTGAAATCTTTAAAAATAGTTGCGCTTATATTAGTTGTCAATCCAAAAGAAGTTCCTCGATTTTGTTCATTATTGATCCGTTCAATTTCTGTAAAATTAGAATTTGTAGCATTTACAAATAACTCAAAATAATATCGTTTATTTTCTGAATTGACAAGCATTTCTTCCATTCTAGCAGATGTTTGTTTTAAATTACTTCTATCAAATTCTTGACGAACTTCATATTCTACACGAACAGCATCTTGGGCAAATCCAATTATTGGAAGTATTAAAAATAAATATTTTAGCATTCTATAGTGTTTATTATTCTACTAATATAGAAATAAAATTTAATTCATTTTAAATAATCATCAACATAATGAATATCATTCTTTAAGGTAAATAATCTTCGTAAATTAGCGTAGAGGTAAGATAAAAAGGCTTGTTGTATTGAATTTCAATAAAATATTAACTCAATAATTATTATTAATCATATATCATAAATATAATTTATAGTTTAATCTATATTTGAAATTGAAAATATATGGACAGTTTAAAATATCAGTCTAAATTTGCATCAGTAAAAGAGATAAAAACTATTATAAGTTTTATCTAATCGAGAAGTAAAAAACAAAATATAAAAAATTAAAATTATGTCATTAGTAGGAAAAAAAGCGCCTTTATTCACAGCGCCAGCAGTAATTGATGGAGACGAAATCGTAGAAAACTTTTCAATGCCAATCGGAGAGAAAAACATCGTTTTATTCTTCTACCCAAAAGATTTTACATTTGTTTGTCCAACAGAATTACACGCATTCCAAGCTAAATTAGCTGAATTCGAAAAAAGAGATGCTGTTGTAATCGCTGCTTCTTGTGATTCAGAAGAAACTCACTTAGCGTGGTTAAACACTGCAAAAGATAACGGAGGTATCGAAGGTGTTACTTACCCAATCGTTGCTGACTTAGCAAAAACTATCGCTATGGATTACGGAGTTTTAGCTGGTGAGTATGTTTACAATGAAGAAAATGATTCTTTAAAATTTGAAGGAGCTCCAGTTGCTTACCGTGGTACTTTCATCATCGACAAAAATGGTGTTGTTCGTCACGAAACAATCAACGATTTACCATTAGGACGTAACATCGATGAGTATGTACGTTTATTAGATGCAATTTTACACGTTGAGAAATATGGTGAAGTTTGTCCAGCAAACTGGGAAGAAGGAAAAGATGCTATGAACGCTACTAAAGATGGTGTAGCTTCTTACTTAGCTTCTCACTAAAAATAACTTGAAAATCTTTTGATTTTCAAAATTCACGAAGAGGCTGTCTAAAAAATTTGACAGGAGATTTTAACGAATTCATTTTCAATAAAAATCACTAAGCTCAACACTTAGACAGCCTTTTTTATACCCAATTTTTAACTTATAAAAATTAATAAAATGTTTGCAGAATTAGAACAAGATAACTTAGCACAAGTAGTTGCTGATAACAATATAGTAATTGTACAATATGGTGCTGGATGGTGTGGAAACTGCCGTTTAGTAAAACCAAAATTCAAAAAATTAGCGGCTGAATATGAAGGTCAAGCTGAGTTTTTATATGTTGATGCTGAAAAATTAGTAGAATCAAGAAAATTAGCTGAAGTTCCAAATTTACCAACTTTCGCGGTTTTCAAAGGAGGAGAAAATGTAGGACAAGTAACTGCGTCTAAAATTGATGCTGTAAAAGAATTGATCAATGAAGCTGCCGGTATTTAAGAATTTAGCAAAAAACGTTTCTATTGAAGCAATGGAAACAGCTTTAGAAGTTTTGGAAGTTTATGCTGATTCTCCAGCTGTAAAGGAGCCAGAACAAGAAGTAATTGGAGAAATGATTTCTAACATTTGTGGAGCTATGGAAATGAAGCAAATGATGAAAGAAGAAGGATTGGACGAGCGTACTGCTGCCAATACTTTTATGCAACGCGTAATGGGTTCGATTGATAAATAATTTTATCAATTAGTTAGTATAGAAAAAGGATTTCAATTGAAATCCTTTTTTGGTTTTATATAATTAATGTTGAATCTTATAAATAATCTTCAATATCACCCTTACCTTCACGTAAAACCTCTACTCCATCCGTCATATCAACAACAGTAGACGCAATATTATCTCCATAACCACTATCAATGACAGCATCTACAAGCTTCTCCCATTTTTCAAAAATCAATTCAGGATCTGTTGTATATTCTACAATTTCATCTTCATCATAAATAGAAGTTGAAGCAATAGGATTTCCTAATTTTTCGACAATCATTTGCGGAACAGCATGATCTGGAACACGAATACCAACCGTTTTTTTACCTTTGTAAGCGACAGGTAAATTGCGCGATGCATTCATGACAAATGTAAAAGGACCTGGTAAAGCGCGTTTCAAAATTTTGAACGTACTGTTATCAATCGGTAAAGTATATTGTGACAAATGGCTTAAATCATTACAAACAATAGAGAAATGAGATTTTTCAAGTTTAACACCTTTCAATCGAGCAAGTTTCTCCATTGCTTTAATATTCGTAATATCACATCCTAATCCATACACAGTATCGGAAGGATAAATAATTAAACCTCCATTTTGTAGAATCTTAACCACTTGATCAATCGCTTTTTCTTGTGGATTTTCTGGATGAATTCTGATATAATCTGCCATTTGTAAATCTTTATTCAAAGATACGAAATAGTTAACAATTCTTTTCGAAATCTATTCTATCTCCTAACCTTTAGCTAAACCTATTAATTTCTTAACTATTGTGACAAGTACCACAACCAATAATCCTGCAATCAAAGCAATCAAAGCTTCACTAATCATCATTGGAATTGCTGTAGGTAAATGGTGATGAATATAATCGATGTTATGAACAAATATCCCACCTGAAACCAATAAAAGTGCAACAGTCCCTACAAATCCTAAAATTTTAATCACAAAAGGTAATGCGTCAACCAAAAAATGTCCTAATTTAGAAACAGCTCCTTTGTCGTGTGATGCTTTTATCAGTTTAAAACCTGCATCATCCATACGAACAATTAAGGTTACAATCCCGTAAACACCAATGGTTGCTAAAATTGCAATAAACGAAACTGTAAAAACTTGTGTCAACATCGGTTGTTCCAAAACTGTACTCAATGCAATAATCACAATTTCTATCGAAAGGATAAAGTCCGTAATAATCGCAGATTTCACTTTTGATTTTTCCGAAACTTGTTTCTTATCTTCTACTTTATCTTCATGAATAACTTCTGAACCTTTTTTTGGACGGTGAAAAATAAACTCGATTATCTTCTCTACACCTTCAAAAGCTAAATAAAAACCTCCCAAAATCAAAACATATTTTATCACTTCTGGCATATAATGATTTAGTGTCAAAACAATTGGAACAATGATCAATTTATTGATAAAAGAGCCTTTTGTAATTGCCCATAAAACTGGTATTTCGCGCGAAGATAAAAATCCCGTTGCTTTCTCAGCATTTACAGCCAAATCATCTCCTAAAATCCCTGCTGTTTTACTCGCTGCTACTTTACTTGTAACCGCTACATCATCCATCAATGCTGCAATATCATCTAAAATTGCAAATATTCCTGAAGCCATATTATTGTTATTTTTTGGTTCGTAAAAGTAAAAAATAATGTCAAATCTTTATAGATTATTTTTATGTTCTTTCGACGATTCATTTCAAGCAAATTGCACTCCAAATTTTAGCTATAATTCTGATTAATTTTGAACTAAATTAAGTTCTTTCGGAAACTAATCGTTAATTTTAAAGACGAATACATTAAGCTTATAAAATGGAAAATTCTTTCGATCAATTAAAGAAACATATGCAAATTTTCACTTCAATTTCTGAAGAAGAATTTCTTGATTCAGTCCAATATTTTGAAGAGTTTTCGGTGAAGAAAAAAGAAATGATTCAAAGAGCAGGAACAATTAGTACATATAATTATTTTATTGTTTCTGGATGTATTCGATTATTTTTCATCAATGAAAAAGGTGTAGAACAAACCATTGATTTTGCTATCGAAAATTGGTGGTTGACAGATTCGTTTTCTTACATTAATCAACAAATTTCTGAGTTTTATATTCAAGCTCTAGAAAATGCAATTATTATGAAAATGAGTAAAACAAACGAAGAAATTTTATGCGAAAAACATCCTATTTTCAATTCGTATTTCAAACAAATTTATCAAAAAGCAAATGCTGCTGCTCAAATGCGTTCCAAATATTTGAAAGAGTTTTCGAAAGAGGAGTTTTATCTTCACTTCAAGAAAAATTTTCCTGAGTTTTTACAACGTGTTCCGCAATATTTATTAGCTTCTTATTTAGGTTTCACACCCGAATATTTAAGCGAAATCCGAAAGAAAGAGTTTTCTTAAACCAGTTTAATTTTTTTGAATAAATAATCGACGAACTTTGTTAAAAATTAAGAAATGAAATCACGATTAAACATTCAAAAATTAGAACCAAAAGCTTACGAAGCAATGTATGGTCTAGAGAATTATTTAGCAAATTCTGAATTAGATAAATTGCATTTAGAACTTATTAAAATCAAAGCTTCACAAATCAATGGTTGTGCTTTTTGTATTAATATGCACACCAAAGACGCGATGAAATTAGGCGAAACAAATCAACGTATTTTTTTGTTGAATGCGTGGCGAGAAACGACACTTTTTACAGAAGAAGAGCGTGTGATATTGGCGATGACAGAAGAAATTACAAATATTAGTCAACATGGTTTATCAGAAGAAACTTATCAAAAAGCATTAACACTTTTTTCTGAAAATTATATTGCGATTATCATTATTGCAATTACCACGATTAATGCTTGGAATAGAATTGCAATCAGTTCTCATATGACGGTTTAAAATTTTAGCTTCAGAAATCTGAAGCTTTTTTTGTGCTAAAAATCGGCTTTCGGATTAAAATAGTTTATTTTTGAGTCTTGAAGTAAAATTGATATGAATATTTACGATTTAATTGTTGACGATAAGGAAGAAATTTCTTTGAATGATGTTTTTTTAGATGATCAAAATCTTGCTCAAGTAAAACAACTTATCAAAGAACATAGATATATAGAGGAATTGAGTAAATATAATTTACCTGTCAATAATAAAATTTTGTTGCATGGATTTTCAGGTTGTGGAAAAACAACAACTGCAAAAGCAATTGCAAATGAAATCGGAAAACCAATATTGATTTTGAATTTAAGTAATATTGTTTCATCAAGAATTGGTGAAACTTCGCAAAATATTCGAATGCTTTTTGATAAAGCTGCTCGTGAAAAAGCAATTCTATTTTTGGATGAGTTTGACCAAATCGGAAAAGCGCGTGGAAATGATGACAAAGATGTTGGCGAAATGCGTCGTTTAGTGAACACAGTAATTCAATTAATTGATTATTTGCCACAAAATTCGTTGTTGATAGCCGCAACAAATCATCCACATATTATTGATGTTGCATTGTTGAGAAGATTTCAATTAAAAATTGATTTCAAAATGCCAACTTCCGAAATGTTAGATGTTTATTACGATAAACTTTTAAACGATTTACCAAAAGATATTCAATCACTTAAACGACAATATAACGTTTCATTTGCAGAAGCTAAAGATTATGCACTTACAAACGCAAAAGCATTACTGATTGAAAAATTAGAACGTCAAGCAAATTCTTAAAACCAAAATATGGAAGACGAATTAATTTATTTCAGAGAACTTTTGGACACTGATGTAGCACACGGCTTTTCGAAATTTATTCGAATGCAAAAGCCATGAAATACCGCGAAACCGCATCAATGAAAACGATCAAAGATTCGTACAAAATGCTAGAAAGAGATAAAGAAAAAAAGAATTCTGGATATGAATTTCGCTTTGCTGTTATCGAAAAATCTTCTGAAACCTTGATTGGTACTGTAATGTTTCAACCTGTTCATGACAAAGCGATTATTGGCTATTCCATTGATGAACAATTTTGGAACAGAGGTTACGCAACACGAATCATCAATCTGATTTCGAAAGAGTTGAAATTGAGAAAATATATGCTGATTGAAGCTTGGGTGAAAAAAGAAAATATCGCCTCGTCTAAAGCCTTATTAAAAAATAATTTTCAGCAAATTTCGCAAACAATTTATCCGAAAAATCATCTTTTTCAATTAAGATTTACTTATTCTTAAGTTTTACTTAAGATAAGTCTTTAGACATTTATTTCTAAAATCATTATCCTATTTTTGTATCAGAATAAAATTTCTGATCATGATTTTTACTATTTTTCTCCTATTTATTGGAGCAATTTTAGCATTTTGGATAAGTGCAATTTGTGGCGGTGGCGCAAGTTTAATCTTAATTCCAATCCTCAATCTTATTATTCCAACTTCGTTAGTCCCTTTTTCGTTAACAATCGGAACATTTACAAGTTCTGCCTCTCGAATAGCGGCTTTCAGAAAATCTGTACATTGGAAAATCTTCTTTTGGTTCGTGCCATTTTCGATTCCAGCAGTTTTAATGGGCGCTTATTTAATCAAATTTATCAACCCAATTTATTTACAAATTATTGTAGCTGTATTATTGATTTCAAATGTTCCACAATTATTTCTAAACAAAAAACAACAAGATAATGAAGAAAAACCTTCACCAAAATATATTTTAGCCATTGTTGGTTTTTTAGCTGGATTCGTTTCTGGAATAACAGGAGCAATTGGTTTATTGTTCAATAGATTTTATTTGAAATATGGATTAACAAAAGAAGAAATTATTGCAACGCGAGCTGCCAACGAAATTATACTTCATATCATAAAATTAATCATTTATATTGTTCTTGGTTTATACTCAAAAAACGCTTTATTACTTGGATTGACGATTGCAGTTGCTTCAATTATTTCTTCTTATACGGTCAAATATATTTTACCTTATTTTAGCGATTTTATTTTCAGAAAAGTTGGTTATGCGGCGATGGTTATTTCTGGAATTACACTTTTTTATACAAGTTCCCAAAAAATCATTCAAGAAGATAAAGTTCAACTTACAACAACAAGTAAAGGTGACGAAAATGAAACCACTTTAAAATGGCGAAACAGTTATTTTGTGATGGAATATTCGTTAGATGGTGAATTTGAGATTGAACGTCCAATTCAACCGAATGAATTACCTGAAAATTTATTAAAGAAATACAATGAGATTTTACCTAATTACGATAAAATCCATCTCGAAAAAGTATTCAGAATTGGAGAAGATAGTTATGAGTTTTATTGTTACAAAGACAATAAACTGACCAAATTTGAACTGAAAGAATAGAAGATTGAACAATTAATTTTTACGAAACATTATTTTTGATAAATTATTCTTAAGTTTAACCAACATTACTATAAAAAATTTATGAATACAAAAGATAATCCCAAACTAATACGAGCTTGGATTTCTTACGACTGGGCAAATTCTGTTCATTCTTTAGTTATTGCCTCTGCTATTTTTCCGGTTTATTATACTCTAATGACCTATGATGCGAATCATGAACCGATCAAATTCTTAGGATTATTACCAGAATCCGCATTCAATTTTTCATTAGCAATTGCTTTCTTTTTTGTGATTGTTTTGTCTCCTGTTTTATCTTCAATTGCAGATTTAATCGGAAATAAAATAAAATTTCTTCGTTTTTTTTGTTACTTAGGATCGTTCTCATGTATCGGAATGTTTTTCTTCACATCGAGCGATTTAGTTTGGTTAGCTTTATTACTCAATATCACCGCAAGCATAGGCTTTTGGGGAAGTTTAGTTTTTTACAACGCCTATTTACCAGAAATTGTTTCGGACGAAAAAATGGACAAAGTTTCAGCACAAGGTTATATGTTTGGCTACATTGGTTCTGTCATTTTATTGACGATTTGTTTGGCAATGATACAATTCGCCCCAGAAGAACAACAAGCAATGTTTACTCGAATAAGTTTCTTATTAACAGGAATTTGGTGGTTAGGATTTGGACAAATTGCATTAAGTAAATTACCAAACCACAAATATGATCGCGAAATTCCAAAAGATATCATCAAATCGAGTTTTAGAAATTTAAAACATACCTTCAAAGATCTGAATCAATACAAAAATATTCGTGTTTTTTTGGCTGGATTTTTCTTTTACAGTTTAGCGATGCAAACTATCTTTTTGATGGCTGCAATGTTTGGAAGTTCAGAAATTGGAATGGAATCTTCAGAATTGATTATGACCATTTTATTGATCCAAATTGAAGCTGTTTTAGGTGCATGGTTATTCTCTTTTCTATCAGGAAAAATAGGAAATAAGAAAACTTTATTAATCGGTATTTTTATCTGGATTATTACATGTATTATTGGTTATTTAATTAATAAAAATGATCCTAATGTAAAAACTCAATTTTACGTAATGGCTGCAATGGTTGGTCTTGTAATGGGAGGTTTGCAAGCTTTATCACGTTCTACATACGCCAAATTATTACCAGAAACAGAAGACACAACAACCTATTTTAGCTTCTACGATGTTTTCGAAAAATTTGCCTTATTCTTAGGTTTAGTTATTTATGGATTATTGATTGAATATTCTGGCGGAATGAAAGCTTCGGCTCTTGCAATGGGCGTTTCATTTGCGATTAGTTTTGTGATTTTATTGTTCTATAAAATGGAGAAGAGGTAAAGTCATAATTACATTTTTTAAATAATCAGATAATTATTCTAACTTAGCAATATTATACAATACTGGTAATGAAAAATAAATATGTAAACTTTATTTCAGATGAGCATTTATTAAATTGCATTGAAAATTTATATAAATCTTATCAAAAGGCTAAAAGCAAAATTTCTAAAAAAAGTTTTTATACAAATAAAGTTGACACTATTAAATTAACTTTTGATTCAAAATTTAATAATATTGATGAAGAAGATTTGATACAATCTGAGATTCTTAGACAAATTGATAAATCTATAAACAATTCTATCGGAACTTTTCATGAACAAATTTTAGGTGGAATAAAAGGTTATGAAATTGGAAATTTAAGTGGATTTGATATAAAAGCAAATGATGACACGTTATTTGCAGATATCAAAAACAAACATAATACAATGAATAGCAGTTCTTCGGAAGCTCTTTTTCAAAAATTGGCTCGATATGCAGATGATTACAAGAAAGCTAAATGTTATTGGGTTCAGATTTTAGCGAAAAATAGTTTTAACGAAAATTGGAAAGGCGAAATTAATGGCAAAGAATATAGTCATTCAAGAGTTTTTAAAATCTCTGGAGATCAATTTTATGCTTTACTAACTGGAGAAGAAGATGCTTTCTATCAACTTTATAAAGCGCTTCCTATTGCAATAAATGATTTTTTAGAAACCACAAAAAAAGAACAAAACGAAAATGAAAATTCGGCTTTAGAAGAAATTACTTCAGAAACCGAAAATTCAAAACGTTCTATTCTTGATCAAATTTCCTTTGATAATTATTCTTATTATTCAGGTTTTAATAAACTATAATATTGGTTAAGAAAATTAATTATTGAATAACCAACCTCTTTTCCTAAATTAACGGGAACTGCATTACCAATTTGCTTATATTGTTGTGCCATAGGCCCTGAAAATTCCCATTCATCAGGAAAAGTCTGAATACGAGCATATTCTCTTACTGTAAAAGGGCGAGTTTCATCTGGATGACAACGCTCTGTTTGTTTTTGGGCAGGGCTACATGTTAAGGTTAAACAAGGTTCGTCCCAGCCTATTCTTCTTGCCATTCCTGTTTTTCCTCCACCTAAATAAAAACTTGCTCCCATAAATTCTTTCTGAATTTCAAGAGGTAAATCTCTCCAATAGCCTTTTGGAGGAACTAAATCTAATACACTTTTCTTGCTTTCAGGATATTTAGCTCCAGTAGATTTTGGAACATTACAATCGAACAATTCTCCTTTTTTCAATGCATCAGAAAGATTATATATTTTTTTGTACGGCGTTGGATAGTGATAATCTATTGGAATATCTTTACGAATTCCTACTAAAATTAATCGTTCTCTTTTTTGTGGAACATTATAATTAATTGCTTTCAAAACCTCTACTGGAACTACTTTATACCCAATTTCATCTAAAATTGAAATCATTCCACGTAAAGTATTACCATTATCATGATTCAATAAACCTTTTACATTTTCTCCAATACAAATAGGTGGATTAACTTCTTTTACAGCTCTTGCAAATTCATAAAATAAAGTTCCTCTTGCATCTTCTAAACCAAGTCTTTTTCCTGCGTAACTAAAAGCTTGACAAGGAAATCCTCCTGTTACAACATCAACTTTATTATAATATTCAGAAAAATTAAAATTCTTAATATCACCTTCTAAGACATTCCAATTTGGTCTATTTTTTCTTAAAGTTTCACAAGCGTGTTTATCAATTTCATTTAATGCAACACATTTCAACCCTGCTTTTTCCATACCAATTGCCAAACCTCCAGCTCCAGCAAATAATTCTAAGACATGAAAATCTTGCGTTGGCTTTACAAAATTTGAAACAGTTTCTTCAATATCTGTCTGCAAAAATTCAGCAAACAACGTCTCTACATCTCTTCTCCTATAAACTCTATAATTACTTATAGGTTCTCGAACAGCCGATAACTTCCCTTCTTCATCCCAACGACGAAGTGTTTTTGTACTTTTATTAAGTAATTTCGCTGTTTCTGAAATAGTTAAATATTCACTCATAACCAAATTATACAACATTAGACATTGGTTACAAAATAAAAGAAAAAAAATAGAATTTCAAAGAAAAAATTATAAAAAAACAACCCCAATATCATCGAATATTAGGGTTTAGTTTTAAAAATTATAACCTTCCTTTTTCCGAACTACTTTTTGATTGTTCTATTGTGAATGATTTTCCGAAATTGTATCGAATTCCAACACGATAATAACGAGCGGATTGTCCTGTATAAACAAATTTTGTATCGTTACTAAAACTTTGATCTTGCCAAGCTCTATCTTTAAATACATTGTTTACATTAAACGAAACTTCGAATTTTTTATCCAAAAATAACGCTCTCAAACCAAAAGCTGTACTCCAATTAGCGCGACTTCTTGACATAGCATCAATCGTTTTTGTTGTATAATTTGTGGTATGATTAAATAATAATGTTTTCGATTTATTCAATTCCAAATTATTTGTCAAACGAAATTCTCCATTAAATCCATCCAATACATAATTATATTCTGGAATAATTCCTTTCGTTTTTTTGTAATACAAATCAATCGCTCCATTGACTTTCCACCATTTTACAAGCTTAAAATTTACATTTTCACTAATCCCAAAACTCTCCGAATCAGCATAATTGTATGGAATCCAGTTTTGCGTATTTTCGCTCGGATTTACAACTACAATTTGATTGATTTCATCCGTAGAATTTCTGTAATATAATGTTGTAACTGCCAAATCTTTGTATGCATATTCTAACTCATAATTGTACGAATAAGACGGTTTTAACTTCGGATTTCCTTCGGCAAAAGAATAAGGCGAATAAATGGTACGAAACGGATTCAATTGTCCCATATAAGGTCGCTCAATACGGCGTCCCACATTTATACTTAACGAATGATTTTCAGCTGGTTTATACATCAAATAAGCCGTTGGGAATAGCCCATCATATTTATAGGTATCATGTTGATTTTCTTGCGGAGAAAAACCTTTTGCATCAGTATTTTCGTATCTCAAACCAATTTTTGCAGACCATTTTTCTGAAATATCTTTCTCGATACTCGCATAAAAAGCTAAAATATTTTCGTCATAATAAAAACCATTACTCAACTTTTTATCATAAACAGGCGTTCCAGAAGATGTGTTGTAAAATAAATTATCGCTATTATTTTTCGTCCAACTATAACGTCCACCATAATTTAGTTTCCAAGTATTAACGGGGTGTTCCATATCAATATTCAAACTATAATTATTTGCTTTTTGATCAGACAAACTTTTATTTCCTTGATATTCTGCTGTATTTTCAAGATCATTTGAATCAAAAAATCGGTTAGAAGCTACACTTGTATTATTGTTATTAAAATTAACCCAATCAAAATCAAAGGTTAATTTTTTTCCGATTGTATCCATTTTATAAATGACATGATAATTCAGTGTATTGTATTTCGTGTTTCCTTTGCTCCCATTTCGATCATTCAAAATATAGCTCAACAATTCGTTCTTATCCAAACTATTTATCGTTGTTTTAGTACCACCAGTTCCTTTTCGATTTCCAGCATATAAATCAACCGTAAAACCAGTCGTCAACTTCTCCGAAATTTTATAATCTAAACCTAATTTTCCGCCAATATTTCTATTTTTACCACTATTTTTTTCCTTTTCTGTCCAAACTTCATTCGTTTTTGTGAAATAAATATCCGATTGTCCAATTCCGTCATATTCACCAAAACCTCCAAAAATATTAGAGACTAATGTCCATTTATTTTTTCGGTAATTAAACGATGCACTATTGTTCCAATATGGTTTGTTATAATGTTGCAATGAAGATGACAAACTCCCATTCCACGAGTCTTTTTTACCAGATTTTAATACAATATTTAGAATTCCACTATTTCCTATCGCTTGATATTTAGCTGGCGGATTTGTAATTACTTCAATTTTCTCGATATCATCAGCTCGAAGTGTTTTTAAATAATTTGTCAATTGATCACCAGACATTTCCAACAAACGATCGTCCACCATCACACGCAAATTACTTTTACCAATTATCGAAACAACATCATTATCAACCTTCACACGAGGCGCCAATTTTAGCAAATCTAACGCATCTCCACCTTTTGCTCCTTCCGCTAAATCTGCATTAAAAACAAGTCGATCAACTTTCTTTTCAATTAATTTTTTCTGACTTTTTACAATCGTTTCAGTTAATGTAATATTTTCAGTTTTAGGAAGAATTATTACGCCTAAATCCTGATTTTTTCCACACAAAATTGTTTGTGTATGAAGCAAAACTCCAGCTTCTTCTATTCGAAACGTATAATTTCCTTCTGCTAAATCAACTGTAAAATTTCCTTTATCATCTGTTGAAATTTCATCAATAATTTGATCATCTTTCAGAATAATCACATCAGCCAAACTAACAGGCATTTGATTCGCATATTGCAAGCTTCCTTTATATTGTTGTTGCGCAAAAATCGAGGTCGAGGCAAATAATAAAATTGGTATATATAATTTAGACATATTAGGCTTGTTTACTATAATGACGTGTGAATTACAGAAAAGTTACATAGAAAATGAATAATAATTAAATTTGTCTTTAAAAAATAAATTAACAATGATTTAATATTTAAAGAGTTTTACTACATTTCAAAAAATAATTACAACTGATTAAAAAAATATAAATGAATGGATTTTAATGTATTAAAAAACAAATTAGTGCAATCAACCAAACAAGCCTTTTTGAAAATTTATAACGAAAATCCTTCCCAAGACCTTTACGCTTTTGCCTTGTGCAATAACGACTCGAAAATAGCTATTCATCCTTCGGCAAATTCTATCGAACATTTGGAAAAAGTATCGGATGAAGACGATTTTTGTTACTACAAATACGAGCCTTCTGAATGGAAATATGATTATTTAGGAGCTGAAAATTCTTTTCAAGAAATCAATCAAATGTGCAAACAAATAGTTGATGAACACGACGATGACGAAGATTGGTTTTATCAATTTCAGAATAAAATTAACGAAAAATGCATCGAAGTGTTGGAAGAATTAAAGAATGAAAATTTCTTTTCTAAATTAATCGGTAAAGATATTTTCTTAAACTTTTCTGTAATTGATGATGATTTGAACAAAGAAAAACAACAAAAAATTATTACGCAATTGAATGATAATTCATACAAAGAAGATTATTTTGAATGGATGACAACTTGGGGTAAAAATAAAAAAAGAGCTTTATAAAAAGCTCTTTTTTTATTGATTATATTTCTAAAAATTTTAGATTTCTTTTCTCAATCTTGCAACCGGAATATTTAGTTGTTCACGATATTTTGCAATTGTACGACGAGCAATTGGATAACCTTTTTCTTTTAAAATTTCGGTTAATTTTTCATCTGTCAAAGGTTTACGCTTGTCTTCATCTGCAATTACATCTTGTAAAATTCGCTTGATTTCGCGTGTCGAAACTTCTTCACCATCATCATTTGTCAACGATTCTGAGAACAAATCCTTTATCAAAAATGTACCATAAGGCGTTGTGACATATTTTGAATTCGCAACACGAGAAACTGTCGAAATGTCCATTCCAATTCGATCCGAAATATCTTTCAAAATCATCGGTTTGATTTTCGTTTCATCTCCTGTTAAGAAATATTCTTTTTGAAATTTCATAATCGCTTCCATCGTATACAAAAGCGTATTACGACGCTGCTGAACCGCATCAATAAACCATTTCGCAGAATCTAACTTTTGTTTGACAAACATTACAGCTTCTTTCTGTTGATTCGATTTATTTTCGGTTTTTTTGTATGTATCTAACATTTCTGCAAACGCACTCGAAATTTTCAATTCAGGTACATTACGTCCATTTAACGACAATTCTAAATCACCATCGTTGATATGAATTGTAAAATCTGGCGTTATTTGCTCTACAATTTTACTACTACTCGAAAATGATTTTCCTGGTTTTGGATTCAAACGTTCAATCTCCGAAATTGCATCACGCAATTCATCATCATCTGCATCATATTTTGCCATCAATTTCGAATAATGTTTTTTCGTAAATGCATCAAACGATTCTGAAATTAATTTTTCGGCTAATTCTACTGCTTCTGTTTGATTTTTATTTTCTAATTGAATCAATAAACATTCTTGCAAATCTCGCGCACCTACTCCAACTGGATCCATTCGTTGAATATAATTAATCAACAAATTTTCGACCTCTTCTGGCGAAGTGTAAATATTTTGCGAGAATGCTAAATCGTCTACCAACGATTTAATATCACGACGCATATAACCATCATCGTCAATATTTCCTAAAATAAATTCAGCAATTTGAAATTGTTCCGAAGTTAATCGATTCGTATATAATTGTGATGTCAAAAACTCGATAAAACTCTCTCCTTGTGCGTAAGGAACAGATTTATCTTCGTCATCATCACTATAATTATTCGTATACGTTTTATAATTTGGGATGTCATCATCGCTCAAATAATCATCAATATTGATGTCACTTGTATCAATCACTTGTTCGTCGCCAAAGTCATCACTCTGATTATCCCATTCTTCCTGCTCTCCTCCGTAATCTTCGTCATATTCAGAAGATTGATCATCCAAAGCAGGGTTTTCTTCCAACTCTTCCTTTACGCGTTGTTCAAAAGCAACCGTAGGAAGTTGAACCAACTTCATTAATTGGATTTGTTGTGGCGATAGTTTTTGTTGTAATTTTAAATTTAATTCCTGCTTTAACATATTTTTGGGTTTGGCTTATATAAAAAACGGATTTAGCTTAAAGTTACAATTTTTAAGCATAAATCCGTAAAAATATTTTGATTAAAATTCAGCGTTATTCGGTGTTCTAGGGAAAGGAATTACGTCACGAATGTTACCCATTCCTGTTACAAATAATACCAAACGCTCTAAACCTAAACCGAAACCTGAATGTGGCACAGAACCGAAACGTCTTGTGTCGCGGTACCACCATAATTCTTCTTTATCGATTCCGAATTTTTCCATTTTTTCATCTAAAACTTCTAAACGTTCTTCACGCTCAGAACCTCCGATAATTTCTCCGATTCCAGGGAATAAAACGTCCATTGCACGAACTGTTTTTCCATCATCATTCATACGCATGTAAAATGCTTTGATTTCTGCTGGATAATCAAATAAAATAACTGGCGTTTTGAAGTGTTTCTCAACTAAATAACGTTCGTGTTCAGATTGTAAATCTGCTCCCCAACCTTCGATTGGATATTTGAATTTACCTTTTTTATTTGGTTTAGAATCTTTTAAGATATCAATTGCTTCTGTATAAGTTAAACGAATAAATTTGTTATTTAAAACATATTCTAAACGCTCAATTAAACCTAATTCAGAACGCTCTGCTTCTGGTTTTTGTTTTTGCTCTTTGTCAAAACGTTCAGCTAAGAATTTCAAATCATCTTTACACGTTTCCATTGCGTAAGTGATAACAGATTTCATGAAATCTTCTGCCAAATCCATATTTTGATCTAAACGGAAAAACGCAACTTCTGGTTCAATCATCCAGAATTCAGCTAGGTGACGAGAAGTATTCGAGTTTTCTGCGCGGAAAGTAGGTCCAAATGTGTAAATTTTCCCTAATCCCATTGCTGCAGTTTCTCCTTCTAACTGTCCAGAAACCGTTAAATTAGTCGATTTACCAAAGAAATCTTGTGTATAATCTACTTTTCCTTCTTCGTTTTTAGGCAAGTTTTCCATATCCAAGTTTGTGATATGAAACATCTCTCCTGCTCCTTCAGCATCAGATCCTGTAATAATTGGCGTGTTGATGTAAACGAATCCACTTTCGTTGAAATACTTGTGAATTCCGAACATTAACGCATTACGAACACGCATAGTTGCAGCAAAAACATTAGTTCTGAAACGTAAATGTGCTTGCTCACGCAAAATCTCTAAGCTGTGCTGTTTTGGTTGTAAAATTGTTCCTTTTAAATCATCAGATGGCGCAGTTCCTAAAATTTTGATTTCTTTCGCAACAATTTCAATATCTTGACCTGCTCCTTCACTTTCTACTACTTCTCCTTTTACTTGTAAAGAAGCTGCTGTAGAAATTTGTTTTATAATTGATTCGTCAAAATTTTCGAAATCTACTACTACTTGAATATTATTAATTGTAGAACCGTCATTCAACGCGATGAAACGATTACTTCTGAACGATCTTACCCATCCATTTACAACTACTTCCTGTAGCAACAAATCCTTGCCTTTTTCTAATAAGGCTTTAATTCCGTACGATTGCATAATTCTTTAATTTATCCTTACAAATTTAGTTATTATTTAAAGTTATAAAAATTATAGGCATAATTTTTGCGAATATTTTTCAACCAACCTAAAAATCCTTTACAATTTCAATGAAAATGTAAAGGATTTTTGATTTTAGTTTATTTTTTGAAGTGAAATTATTCTAGTTCTTAGATTCAAAACGCAAAAGAAGTTCATTTATTCTTTGAATAAGAACTTTATCAGAATTATTATTTTGAATTAAATAATCTACATAATTTTTTAATTCGTAAAATTGACTATCAGTTTTAATTTGATCTTTCTCAATTATCTTTTCGATTCTTTTAAAATATGATTCAAAAATATCAATGTCATAATTGGTTGTCTTTATCAAATATTCATTAAAACCAAAATCTCTATCTTCGATAAAATCAGACGTTAAATCTTTAAACCAGTTTTTTAAAATAGTTAATTTTCTTTTTGAATAATACTCCTCTGTTTGAGTTTTTAGACGAATATATTCATCTTTCATTTCATTATTAAAAGCAAGATGAACAATATAATAATCTATAGTCGCAAGTACTAAATCTCTATATTTTTTAAGTTCAAACTCTTTATTCATAAATTTAAATCAATATATACGATTCTGAAACGAGTCCAGAATGACAAAATCTAAATACCTACAAAAAATTCAAATTTACAGTTAATTTTAAATAGAAATTATCTTGGAATTTTTCTTCTGAATAAGCACCTAAACGGTAAAATGCTCCCAATCCAAATGTTTTGAAAATTAAATTATTTACTTCAACTCCTGTTTCGTGGTAATAATGATTCAATGTTTTGAAATCTAAATTTTGATGATCTGTTTTATCTTTCATATCACCTAAAACTCCACGGTAAACGAATTGTGGGAAAATAATTTTGTTTCCGACTTTAACGCCAGCAAAAATATGTTTCAATTGAAAGGATACAAATCGATCCGAATAAAATTCTCCAGGACGCATTGTTTCGAAATTTGTTAAACCTCCTACTCCAAAGTTTGCAAAATCATTGCGTTTTGCGTTTCCTTGTCCTTCGAACAAGTTCATCAACGGCATTTTTCCTTCAACCCAACCCGCATTTACATTGAAATTTGTTTTACCAACTCGCGTATCGAACACATCAAAATAAGAAATATTGAAACGAAGTGGATCATAATCAGAATTGAAAATATCCCAATATTTCGTCAACATTGCATAGAAAACAGATTTCCCGCTATTCACCGTCACTTTTCCGTAAGGCGTGCGGATAAACTTGTCTTTTGGTGCAAAACGGATCGCTAATTGCGTATTATACAAATCGTACCAACCTATATTATTCAGGAAAGAATAATCAAATTCTGCTTGTTGTTTTTCATAATTTGCCGAAATATTGAAGGTTACATTCTTAAAAATATCTTGCTCATATCCAAAAGAATAATGTTTATACGAAAAATATTCGTGATTATAAATATTACTAAAAGCTCCAGAAATTAGACGTGTATAATTCGATTGTAATAAAATTGGCGTTTTCCCAGAAGCCGAAACATCTTGCGAGTATTTTGCAAAAATTCGACCTGAATAAGGCTTATTTACATAATAATCTCCACCAAATCCAAACTTGAATGTTTCATCTTTGAAACCATAAGCTGAATACGCATTCAACGAATATTTATCGCTCCAATTTTCATTTGTATTAAACGCGGCACCAAGTCTAAAACCTTCGTAATCATTAAACGCTAAGATTTTTGTTAAATCTAAATCAACTTTTCCTAATGATAATTTCCCACCAGAATTGATGATTCTCATCAATTTCATTTGACGTTCTAACTTATATTTATCGCCAATACTATCAATTGTCGTATAAGTATTTCGCTCTTTGTTTGATAATGACGAATCGCGGTAATCTTCCATCACATTATCCCATTTCTTTTCGTTCATATTTTGAAAAGAAATTTCGTCTTCGTAACCTAAAAATTCGTTGCGCTTAAAATGTGCTGGATTTTGAATATCCTTGAAAGTTGTTTCGAGATTAATCCAAATTTTTTCTTTTTTGTCTATAAAATCATCACTTGCTAGTTTTTCCGTAATTTTAAAATTCCCAGCTTCCATGCGATATTTTTGCTGATTCGGAATCCATGTTCCATTATTCAATTTCCAATCGGCTTCTAACTCAGCCACATAATTTGCACTTGTGTTTTCTCCCTCGAATTTGATTAATGCAAATGTTTTATCATCAATCCAAAGTGTTCCCTTTATTTGACGTTTTTCTGTTTTGATTGATGGGAAAAAACTAATAACAGCCGTTTTTCTACCATCAACAAAAATATCTTCTTTGAAACCATAACGATAATGAGAAAGACCTTCTCTACTTACAGGATTTACGATTCCTTTGAAGAAAAAATTGATTTTATCTTGATCAAAATTATACGCAATTGGTTGCATTGCCAAATATTCGTACAACGGAGAACGCATACCCGAAATGCGAGAAGATTGAACGATATTTTTTAGTCCAAAACGCTTCGAAACTTTGTGATCCATTGCACGTTCTCCCAAAAATAAATGACTATTGTCTAACAATTTTTTCCATTGATTATTGACAGAATCTTTGTGATTTTGAGGTTGAATGATAAACGGAATTGAATCGTTATTTACTGTACTCCAGAATTTTGTGTATGATTTTAGGAAAATATTTCCGCCATTTCTGATTGTATTTTTAGATTGATTACGAATTGCCTTAATAATGATATTACGACCTACAGAATCATTAGTCGTGAACGAAACCTCATCCAAACTAATGAAAGAAGGTTTCATCATAATTTCGACCAACTTTTTACCGTCAGTCTGAATACTTTCCGAGAAATATCCGTTTTTGATTACATCAATAAAATGAACAGAATCATTGATATCCAATTCTCCTAATTCGTCTGTTTGACCTAGGAATTGTTTGGTATCACTGTAAACATTGGCACCTGTTAAACGAAATTCGTCTTGAGCATCGAATACTCTTACTTTAATTTGAGCAAATGTGGCAATTGAGATACAGAAATTTAGCAGGAATATATAATTCTTCATCGTTTGAAATTGATTATGCAAATAAATAAAAAAAGCAGCGAAACGCTGCCTTAAAATATTTTTTTTTCAAGAAAGATTAAACTTTCATGATTTCAGCTTCTTTTTTCGTTAAAGCTTCTTCTAATTTCTTAGAAAACTTGTCTGTTAATCCTTGTACACGTGTTTCGTAATCTTTTACCATGTCTTCAGAAGCTTCTTTTACAGCTTTCAATGCTTTATTGGCATCTTGGCGTGCATTACGAAGTGAAACTTTAGCGTTTTCCATGTCCGATTTGGCCATTTTCACTAACTCTTTACGACGTTCTTCTGTTACTGGAGGAATACTGATAATAATTGTATCTCCATTGTTAGAAGGTGCAAAACCTAAATTAGCATTGATGATTGCTTTTTCGATTTCGTGAATTAAATTTCTCTCGTATGGTTGAATGCTCAATGTCATTGCATCTGGTGTATTTACATTTGCAATTTGAGTTAACGGAGATAAACTTCCGTAGTAATCAACACGAACTGAACTTAACATTGCAGGAGTAGCTTTACCTGCTCTTAATTTGTCGAATGCAACCTCTAAGTGACTTACAGTTCCCTGCATTTGCTCCTTAGCCGTTTCTAAAATAATATCTAATTCTTCCATTTCGGGATTTATTTATTTGTTACTAGAGTACCTACGTTATCTCCTAAAATTAATTTTTTCAAGTTACCATCTGTATTCATATCAAATACAATAATAGGTAAATTATTTTCCTCACTCAAAGTAAAAGCTGTCATATCCATTACTTTTAAGTTTTTATCGTAAACTTCTTGATAAGAAATTGTTTCGAATTTCTCTGCTGTTGGATCTTTTTCTGGATCTGCAGTATAGATTCCATCAACACGAGTTCCTTTCAAAATAACATCAGCTTGTGTTTCAATTGCTCTCAAAACGGCTGCTGTATCTGTTGTAAAATATGGATTTCCTGTTCCTGCACCAAAAATTACGACACGACCTTTTTCTAGATGACGCGTTGCTCTTCTTTTGATAAATGGTTCTGCGATTTGCTCCATACGAATAGCCGTTTGTAAACGCGTATTAACGCCAGCATCTTCCAAAGCTCCTTGCAATGCCATACTGTTAATCACAGTTGCTAACATTCCCATATAATCTCCTTGTACACGATCCATACCAGAAGCAACACCTTGTACACCTCTAAAAATATTACCACCTCCGATTACGATTGCCACTTCGCAACCAAGTTCTGCAACTTCTCTAATTTGTTGCGCATATTGTTTCAGCATATTTGGATCAATACCATATTGTAAATCTCCCATTAATGCTTCACCACTCAATTTAAGTAATATTCTTTTGTATTTCATCTTGTCAAAGGTTTTCTTTTGCAAATATAATTTTTCTATTCTGATTTATCCTAACGTTCGAAAATGTCAAACGCATTTTTTGTTGTAATTGCTGCAATTTCAGCTGGTGTTTGATGATAAATATCGACCAACTTATCGCAAACATGTGTCAAATAACTACTTTCATTTCGTTTTCCACGAAACGGAACTGGAGCTAAATAAGGTGAATCTGTTTCGAGAACGATATGTTTGATATCAAAATCTCCTAAAAATTGATCTATTTTTCCATTTTTGAAGGTTACAACTCCACCAATTCCTAATTTCAAATTAAAATCAATTGCGCGTTGTGCATCTTCTTTTGTTCCAGAAAAACAATGAAAAATTCCAAATAATTTTTCATCTTTCACTTCTTCTAATACTTCAAAAACTTCGTTGAAAGCATCACGGCAATGAATCACAATTGGTAAATTCTTTTCTTTTGCCCATTCAATTTGCGTTTTGAAAGCATCTTGTTGCGTTTGTAAAAAATCTTTTTCCCAATACAAATCAATTCCGATTTCGCCAATCGCTTTAAATGGACGTTTATCAATCCATTCGCGCACATGAGCCAACTCCTCCTCTATTGTATCTGGATGAACCGAACACGGATGCAAACCCATCATTGCAAACATCGAATCTTGATGTTGACTTTCTAATGTCAACATTCTCTCCGTGTAACTTTTATCAATTGCTGGTAAATAAAATCGCTCTACTCCATTTTGCTTTGCTCGCGCAATTACCTCATCTATATCATTCTCAAATTGCTCCGAATATAAATGTGTATGTGTATCAATTAACATGTTTTATTTTTGATTTCAAAAGTTCTTTTTCAGCAGAAAAATCAAGTTGATTTCCTTTTTCTAATTCATTCATCAATGCAATCGTTTTTACTAAAAATTGTTGATGATTGTCTGATTCTTCATTAAAAGGACGATGATTAATCGCTGAAATAACTTTGTTTATTTTTTGAATAATTGTTTGCGTTGATTGTTCGAAATAAGTTTCCGAAAACTTTTCCCAAATATAATCAACGGCTTGTTTTGATGGATGAATCAAATCTTCTTTGAAAAAACGATAATCTCTCAAATCATCTAAAACCAATTCATACGATGGAAAATATTCAACTTGATTATTTTGAAGACTCAATTGATATAAAGCGTCTAACAATCTCGCTTTACTTACATTATTTTCGATCATTCCATCTTTTGTGTGACGAACTGGACTAACTGTTGTAATAATGCGAATAGTTGGATTAATTTTCTTCAAATCTGAAACAATCAATTCCAACGATTTTAGATTATCTTCTGTTGTTAATAATCTTTTTTCAAATTGTTTTGCCTCAACTTTATGACAATTCGCGACAATTTGATTTGAAGTTTTCCATTCATAAATCCACGATGTTCCCAATGTAATCATCAACACATCACAAGAATGAATGTAATCATGAACCTGATTGATTGTTGAATTTAATTCCTCTAAAACAGCTTCTTTCGTCAACGCATTAAACGACGAATGTACATCGAAACAGAAAAATTCTTCTCCGTTTTGATGTACATCAGTTATTGTAAAATATTTTTTATGAATGCTTCTTTCTATTAAATTTTGAATGGAATGTGAATTAAAAATCACTCCAAAAGGATTAATTAATCCATCAAACTTTAAATCTGTCAAACGTTTTCCAATTTCATCTGAAAAACAAGAGCCTATCGTCAATATTTTGTGTTGATGATTGAGCTTAAAATCAGAAGATTGAATTTGAAAAGTCGTTCGAAATTGCATTTTTTATCCTTGTCGATCAATTAAAACCTCGCTTAATTCTCTCAAATAAGATTTACGTTCTTCTGGAACATCAATTTGATCCAAATAGCTGTGCGCTTTATTTGTATATTCTCTAATTAATGTCGAAAGTTTACGGTTTACATTCAGTTTTCTGAATAATTTTTCTACCGCATATACTTTATCGATATTATCTGTATTTGAACTATACCAATATAATAATTCCTCTTTTTCTTCTTCGTTTGCCGCTTCTAAAGCAGAAATGTAAAGAATCGTTTTCTTATTTTCGAAAATATCTCCAGCGTGTTTTTTACCTAAATGTTCAAGGCTACCAAAAACGTCCAAATAATCATCTTTCAATTGATACGCGATTCCTAAATTCAAACCATATTGGTACAATTTATCCGAATCCTCTTCCGAAGCATTTCCAATCATTGCACCTAATTTCAAAGCACAACCAAGTAAAACACTCGTTTTTAGAGAAATCATTTTGATGTAATCTTCGTAAGAAACATTCAATTTTGTTTCATAATTCACGTCCAATTGTTGTCCTTCGCAAACTTCTAAAGCAGTTTTAGAAAATAATTTTGTCGAACTTTTAAATAATTCAGGCTCTAAATCTTCTAGATATTGATAAGCTTTAACCAACATTGCATCACCAGAAAGAATCGCTGTATTTAATCCAAATTTTTCATGAACTGTTGCTTTACTTCTTCTTAATGAGGCATTATCCATAATATCATCGTGCATCAACGAAAAATTATGAAAAAACTCAATCGCTAACGAAGGTTTCAATGCTTTTTCAACTTCACCATCAAACAAATCAGTTCCCAATAAAGTCAAAATTGGACGAATTCTTTTACCACCAATATTCAAAATATAATCCATTGGTTCGTATAATTCTTCTGGATTTTTAGAAAATGGATTTTTATCGATTGTTTCGGCAATTAATTCGTGAAATTTATCAAATGAGTACATAGTTTGATTTTTGTAAAAATTAAGTTTTGGCAAATATAACTAAGAATGATTGATTTTGGGTTGTTTTCTTTTATTTTTGATTGAACCTAAAAATTCGTTTCCGACAATCAAATACAAAAGAATTTGACCAATAATCGCCGCAATAAAATAAGGATGACCTTTTTGTAAAACAATCTCAGCACTTTGCAACGAAGGAATTGTCCAAAAATAAGTAGAAACAATTACTAAAAGCAACGCATTAAGCCTAAAAATCCAAATTTTATTCATTTTATATGTTCCGAAATGGATAAATAAAGCACCCAAAAAAGTATAAGCCAACACCTCGAAAAATTCGTTCAGCACAAATTGTTCTCTAAATAAGCCAAAAATATCTTTGTGACTTACAAACAAAAATTCTTCTGGAACAAGATAACTCCAATGGTTTGCAATAAAAAATAAAACAAGATTTAGCATCAAAACAATCGTCAATTGATCTTTGAATTGATCAACAAACATTGAATAATACTTGAACTTTGAGATTGATTTCTTTGATTTCATTTAACGAAATAATTCACTTACAATTTGATACGATTTTCGTTTTGCTTTTTGATCAAAAACATTCGTCGAAACCATAATTTCATCAATTTTAGATTCAAAAATAAATTCATCTAAACTCTGCGCCAATGCACCTTTACTTCCAATAAAAGACAAAGCTGTCATTCCTTTTAGCATATATTTTTGCTCAGGCGAAGCTAATTCTAACTGTGTTTTTTCGGGTGGAACAATTGGTTGGCGTTTATCGGTAATAATATTCAAAAATCCTTGGTACATCGACATCGATAAATAATGCGCTTCTTCGTCTGTATTCGCCGCAATTACATTGACACAAGCAATCGTATAAGGTTCTTGCAAAAATTCTGAAGGTTGAAATTGAGAACGATAAATCTCTACCGCATTATAAAATTGTTGTGGCGCAAAATGCCCCGCAAATGCATAAGGTAAACCTAATTTAGCCGCCAAAAAAGCCGAATCTGTACTTGATCCTAGAATATAAATCGGCACATTTGCTCCTTCTCCAGGAATTGCACGCACTTTACTTTCTTTATTATCTAAACTAAAATAGTTTTGTAGATTTTTGATTTCAGCTTCAAAATCATAATTCATAAAATTATCGCCTCTACGCAAAATAGACGCCGTTAATTGATCTGTTCCTGGCGCACGACCTAAACCTAAATCGATACGATTTGGATAAAGCGCATCTAATGTTCCAAACTGTTCTGCAACTGATAAAGCAGTATGATTAGGTAACATGATTCCTCCCGAACCAACTTTAATTCTTGAAGTTCCATTTGCTACATAACCTATTAATAAAGAAGTTGCCGCACTCGCAACATTTTGCATATTATGATGTTCGGATAGCCAATAACGACTATACCCTATTTCGTCGACAAATTTTGCGTTATCTAACGTGTTTTTGAACGTTTGATTTAATGTATCCCCTTCTCTCACATAAGCCAAATCTAACACCGAGTAATTTATTTTTCTCATCCGTTCTTCTCTAATTAAAATATTAAACTAAATTACAAAGAAAAAAATTCAAAAAAAATTCCCCCATAACATACATTATGGAGGAGATAATTTTGTAATTGGATTTATAAATAGGTTTAAGTAGTTGAAGAGTCTAAAATTTTTAATTAATAGTTTGATGATAGATTAGTAATCTTTCGAGATACTTAATTCAAAAATAGATTATAAATCAAAAAAAATTATATTTTCAGGGGGGACAATTGAGGGGACAAATTACATTTAATTCATTTTCAATTATTTATCCTTTACAAAAAAAGGATAAAATATTTTAAGATTATCTAAAATAAACTAAATATTAAAATTATATTTGAAAAAAAATATGCTCAAGTCCTCTATATTTTTTACTTTTTTACTAAACCTAATACTTTTATTCTCATCATTTGAATCATTTCATACTGTATATGATGATCAAATTGCATTAGAAAAAATCATATTTCAAAATAGAGATGTTGAAGATTCGTTACAATTGCAACTTAATTTTAATGAAATTAATCGTCAATCGACTTCTAATTTTAAACAAAAAAATCAAATTATTTATCAAGTATTATTAGCAAATATTTATGCTCAAAACTATGATAAGTTAAATGTAAAAAGCGAATCATTATATAATTCCGCATTAAAAAAGGCTAAAAAATTAGATTCGAACATTCAGATTTGGGTGAATACACAATTCGGATTCTATTTTTATAATTTCAGTCAATATCAAAATGCTTATCCATATTTTATGGAAGCATCAAAACTTCTCGACTTAACAAAAGATGAGGATATTTTTTCTAAAAGTGATGTTTACAAAAAGAATGCATTTTACTTTATGAATGTAAAAGAATTTGATAAAAGTGAAAAATATCTTTTGTTAGCTTTAAAATATACCAACA
The DNA here is from genome assembly GCF_029840885.1 of Empedobacter sp. GD03861. Classification (NCBI taxonomy): domain Bacteria; kingdom Pseudomonadati; phylum Bacteroidota; class Flavobacteriia; order Flavobacteriales; family Weeksellaceae; genus Empedobacter; species Empedobacter sp. GD03861. Next base: position 109,666 of record NZ_JAOCDJ010000007.1, on the reverse strand, counting down.
AAAAGGACCACGAATATGGAACAATTCTGAATGCGATTGGTCATGTTTTTATGAATAAAAATAATATTAATATAGCAAATAATTACTTCGAATTAACAAAAGAATATGCAATTCAAAATAAGGACGAAATTCGATATGCAAAAGCTTTAGGTGATATTGCCTCTATAAATATTCTCAACAAACAGTACAATTTAGCGATTGATAATTTGAAAAAAGATATTAAAATTTCTAAAAAATTAAAAAACGCTCGAAATTTAATGTACGCTAATATTCAATTGGGAAAATTGTACTTGCAACTTAATCATTTGAAAGAGGCAAAAAATATTTTGATTGAAGCAAAAGAATATGCTGCACAAAAGAAATATTTAAATAGCTATGAATTTGACATTTACACCATTTTATTAGAAATCGCAATACGAGAAAATAACGAAGCTGACGAATTATTTGCAAGAAGAAGGTTGAGTATTTTAGAAAATGAAATTCAAAAATCAGACGGAAAAGATGTTATAAATGAAATAAATTGGAAGATTCAACAAGAAAATTTCAATTATAAATTTGAGACCGAAAAAGTAAAACAAGAAAAAGCAATTTTATTAAAAAACGCTTTACTTTTGATTACATTATTATTGATTATCATCATTTTATTTGTCATCATTTCCTATCGTAGAAGAATAAAAATTCAAAATTCTAATTATGAAAATAAGGTTTTATCTATTCAAAATGATAAACTAAAATCTGAGAATAAGTTAAATGAAACGACCAAAACACTCGAAGCTTATAAAACTTATTTATCCGAAAAAAATAAACAAATTGTTACGCTGAAAAAAGAAATCAATACAGTTTCGAATTCAAATTTCTCAAATAAAGCACAGCAATATGATGAATTAGTTAATTTATTAGATTCTCATCTTATGACAGCTAAAAACTGGACAAACTTTAAAAGTATTTTCGATCATGAGCAGAAAAATTTTATTGAACATTTAGATCAAAACTTTCCTGGATTAACAGAATCTAATTTGAAAATAATTTACTTGTTAAAATTAGGTTTAACCAATATTGAAATATCTCAACTTTTAGGAATTTCTGCAGATTCAGTCAAAAAAGCGAAACAACGCTTAAAAAAGAAATATAAAAATTTTGATCAAATTTTTCAAGATTAAGAAAATAGGAGATAAAAAAGATGATTTACTAAATAGTAAATCATCTTTTCACTATTACTTCAACTCGAAGAAATCTCGTTTTCCTATTTTAATTTTAGTTTCGGTTTTTAATTCAAAATCATCAAAAGCATCCATTTTTTTCTCTCCATTAATTTGTACTGCACCGCTTTCTATCAAACGTCTGATTGCATTTCTCGATAAATCTTTCTTTAATTGATGACAAACATCTAACAATGTAATATTATCATTCTCAAAGTTTAAAGAACTAATTTTAACAACTTCGAAAACTCTATTTTCATCATTTCTTTTCTGAAATTGATTGTTAAAAAATTCTTCTGCTTGTTCAGCTTCATTTACAGAATGGTATTGAATAATAATATTTTTTGCAACTAATTTCTTAATTAACATTGGATTATCTGTTTTTAATCGCTCATTCAAATTCATTTTTTCTTCAATAGAAAAATCCGTTGCTAACGCAATATATTCTTCTAATAAATCATCTGGAATAGACATTGTTTTCCCAAACATTTCATTTGGTTCATCCGTCAAACCAATAATATTATTCAACGATTTACTCATCTTTTCTTTTCCATCGGTTCCTCTCAAAAGTGGCATACACATTACAATCTGAGCAGCTTCTCCATTGGTTTCTTGCAATTGTCGTCCCATTGTACAATTAAATAATTGATCCGTTCCTCCCATTTCGATATCAGCACTTATCTGAACAGAATCGTATGCTTGTAAAATCGGGTAAACCAACTCATGCATTGCAATCGGCGTATTTTCGGTGAAGCGTTTATTAAAATCATTTCGATGCATCAGTTGTGCAACCGTAACTTTTGACAACAACTGAATAATATCCGAAAAAGGTAAATGATCTAACCAGTCTGAATTAAACACAATTTCAGCCTTATTCACATCAATAATTTTTGACAATTGATTAATGTAGGTTTCCGCATTGTTCTGAACTTGTTCTGCATTCAGCGGTTGACGACTTTTATTTTTTCCTGTTGGATCTCCAATCTGAGCTGTAAAACTCCCAACCAAAATAACTATTTGATGTCCCAAATCTTGAAATTCTTTCAATTTCTTCAATACAACGGCGTGACCAAGATGTAAATCTGGTGCGGTAGGATCAAAACCTAATTTGATTCGTAATGGTCGATTTTCTTTTTCAGCTAATTTTAATTTTTCTTCCAATCCATTTTCTGGTAAAAAAATAGCTACATTTTCCTTTAAACTTTTTAAATTTTCCATGATTTTTTTTAAATAAAAAAAGCCCGAGCAAAACTGCTCGGGCTTGTAGATTATGATTAAATTTTTGACGTACAAAATTAATACGAAGTATACACATAGTCTACCCGAGCAAATATTGTACGATAATAAGTGCTAAAAAACGGTAAACGTAATATGTGTTGCAAAAACTTCATTTATAATGCAAAGGTAAGAATAGTTTTGAGAATAGAAATTTTCGTTCAAAAAATTATCTTAGACAATAATTCTATAGAAAAACCTTTATAAAAGTTTTTCGTAATAACTTTGTGTAAATTATTATAGAATGAGCAATAAAACTGCTAAAACAAATGTAGTACGAATTTTAGACACACACAATATTTCGTACGAATTGCGCGAATATGAAGTTGATGAAGAACATATTGATGCTTTGCATGTTGCAAATTCATTGAACGTAAATCCGGAAGGAATTTATAAAACTTTGGTTTTGAAAGGAAATATAGAACCATTTTTAGTTGCCGTAATTCCTGCAAACACACATCTTGATATGAAAAAATTTGCGAAAATTTCTGGTAATAAAAACTGCGAAATGCTTCCTTTGAAAGATTTGCTGAATGTTACAGGTTATATTCGTGGTGGTTGCTCACCTATCGGAATGAAAAAGCAATTTCCTACTTACATAGAAGAACTGGCTGTTTTGCAAGATCAGATTTGTATTAGTGCAGGAAAAAGAGGTTTACAAATTATTCTAAACCCCGAAGATTTAAGAAATTTGATTGAGGCTAAATTTGAAGATATTACACAATTTGATTCATAATTTATTTACTATTCAGAATGATTTTTTCTAAAATAGTTGGAAATTTTGCTTCATCTTCAAACGTCAAATCTGGATTTGCATACACAATAATTCCATTTTTATCAATCACATAAGTTGCTCTATTATTGTAACCTAAACGATTATAAGAATTATACATCAACGAAATTGCATAATTCTCATCATTCAAATACGTAATATTATTTGTTCGCAAAGCTGATTTCCATAATTCTAACAACGGATTTGTAGAACTAGAAACTGCGTAATTTTTTACATTTTGTAACAATGGATTATGATCGATTAATTGAATTTGAGCAGCACAAGTCATTGCTGCTTTCGTATCAATTGACGTAAAATCAGGCAAAATTTGTCCACTAAACGCCGCAGGATAAAACGTTAAAACTTTAAAAGTCGATTTATCATTCAAAAATTTATCTGTCGAATTAGTCTTATAATTCGGTCCATTCAAAATAAAATCTGGTGCTTTATCACCAACCTTCAAGGTTTTATTTTCTGTGATATTTACTTCTATGTTATCGATTTTAGACGTTCTTTTAATCAATCTTTCCAAAGGTTTCAGATGTTCGCCTTGCGCACGATAATCATTATCTCGCATCAAAATTTTATTGTTTTGATCCACTAGAAAAAGAATCGAACTTTCTACTAAAACATTGTTAGAATTAGAAGTTGGAATTATATTCGAAATTGAATTTTGCTTAAAAGGTTTCAACCCTATTGCATTGTAAATTTTTCCAACTTCATCATAAATTACCTTCGTTCCATCCAACTTATTTTGATTAGTCGTTTCATTAAAAGCAAACGTTTGCTGCGGTTCTTTACTCCATTTATTATCTTCATTTACAATATAAATCACATCAATTTTTGGTGGATTTTGAGACGAAAATGCCAAATTCTTCACAAAATAATAATTCAGCGAAGTTGTCATCATGCTCGCATACGGATTCGTTTTGTATAAACTTGGCGTAAATACAATAATTTTAAAGTTTGAAGATTGATTGATATTTTCAATTTTATTAATCGGAAACTGAGCGCCAACATTCAAATTTTGAGCTTTTGTAAAACAAAAACCACATATAATTAGTACTATCGAATAGATTCGTAACATAAAACGTTTATTTTAAATAAACTAATAAAAACTACCACAAGATAACTAAAATTCTACTTTCTCAAAAAAACTATTCATTAAATTCTCATTAGAATTGACGATTAACTTTTGAAATTATCAAGTTTTTTTTGCAGTAAATCAGTTACCTTTGTGTTGATTTTTAATTTAAAATTTACACAAATGGAATTCAATGTTAGCAATGCTTTGAAACAATTAAATAATGATTATTCAGAAGATAAGGCGTCAGAAATTATCGAAAATCTATTGTATAATTCAACTGATTTTTCTGATGAAGACCATGAAATAATCGATCAATTGGGTGATAAATTTCTACGAATTGCTGCACAAATTTTTGTGGAAGATTTGGCGTATGATTTCAATAGTTTGGTGAATTATTGGGAAGCTTTTATTGGACAATTAACAGAAGAACAATCTCAAAGCTTATTGAATTTCGCTATTGAACAAACGGATACAGAATTTGTAGAAGATTTTATTATTGGATACCGAAAATTTTATTCAAATCCCAAAGAAAGTATTACATTTTTCAATAAACTGAATGAAGACGAATTTTATGAAATTAAATTCTTCAAAGCACGTTGTTACGAGGTTTTAGGAGAAAATGAAAAAGCTGTGGAAGCTTATAATAATTACTTAAATTCTGCACATTTCCAAAAAGAAGAAAATGCTGAACAAGCTGCTGTAAACAAGTTTTATATCAGTCATAGCATTGCGCCTTTACTAGTGAACATGAAAAAATATGATGAAGCCAAAACTTATTTTGATCGTGTTTTAGGAAATATCGATTTCGAAGATTATTTAGCAAATTTTGAAGGTTCTAATCAACAAGAAATCAAAAGTTTCTTAGAAGATTATGTCACAACTTTGGAAGAAACTGGAGATAAAACAACTGTTGAAACAATTTCGAAAAAAATAATGCAATATTTTTCTTAAAATTACAACATTCGAAAATATAGTATTGATTTTTTACGAAATACTCATAAATAGGTAGATTTAATAATTTCTTAACATTAATATAAATCTTATCTATCCTAGCATAAAAAAATAAATAACAATTTATTTATCAAATTAAGAAAAACGCCTACCTTTGTACTATAAATAATTTATTCATAGTTGTTAAGGATAATGAAGTTGATTTTCTGAAGAAGAATATCCTTAATCAAATAGAGTTTTTTTATAGTATTTTTAGGTTGGTTAGTGGTTCAATGCAAGTTGAACCATTTTTTATTTCTTATAACCATAAGCGCAATGTCTGCAACCATTTTTGCAACATTTTCCTTTCTGATAATGGAAAAATTCTGTAAAAACCCAATACCCATTTTCGATATAATAATGTATATGAGGAACAAACTCCGAAGGCATTGTTGGATGTGGATATTGTTGATCTAGTTCTACAAAATAATTCAGTTTTTCTATACAAGAATTGCACAAACATTTGTAATGCGTCTTCTTCAAAAACTCTTTTATTTCGTCTTTTATCACAATTGTAGTACAAGCACAATTCGCAATATCATCTACCTTACATTCCATTGTTTCGTTACAACGCGAACAATTTTCGATCATTTTTATTGGATTATTTATTTCTATTCGTTTTTTAAATTACAAAAAATTCTTAAACTTTTCCTAAATCAATTCATTCAAATTCTCTACATCTATGATTAATAAATAGATATAAATTAATTCTATCTAGACATAAAATAAATCTGTAATCAATAAGAAGTTTATTCCCAAAACTTTAAGAAATTTGTAAAAGAATAAGTAATAGACATTATTATTCTAATTAGTGTTTTTATAGTAGTTTTGATTGGTTAAAATCCTCGGAAAATTCTTCCGAGGATTTTTTTATTTTCTTAATCTATCAATCAATAAACCAATTACAAAACCGATAATCGACGGAGCAATCCAACCTAAATCATATTCGAAAAATGGAATTTTATTCAGGTTTTCTATTGTCGATTCATCTAACTTTCCTAACAATTTTAATAAACCAAAAATAGCAATAATTGTAGACGCTATTAATGCAAAAATATAAGGCGTTTTACTTTTAATCGTTTTCCCAAACAACACAATATAAATAACTAACGTGATTGTAATTGGATAAACGAAAGCCAAAGGCGGATATGCAAAATTGATAATTTCGTCTACTCCTTTTATCGATAAACCAAACGAAATCACTGTACATAAAACCACTAAAACTGTATAACTTACTTTTCCGTTTGTTAAACGTCCGAAAAATGTACCTACCGCAGATGTTAATGCGATTGCTGTGGTAAGACAAGCAAATGCCATACATAACGCAATTGCAATTACTCCATATTGTCCTAATGTATTTCGAGAAATTTCGATTAATAATTCGGCACGAGAAATTTCTGGAGTTGTAATCCCAGAAGTTGCGCCCAAATAAATCAATCCACCATAAACAAACAATAAACACGTCGTAGACAATAAACCTGAAACGATTACAATTTGTGATTTACTTTTTGTATCTGTATATCCTTTATCTCGCGCTGCAGCAATGATAATTCCAGCAAAAATAACAGATGCCAATACATCTAATGTTTGATAACCTTCTATAAAACCTTTCGAAAAAGATTGCATCATCGTTAAGTCTGAAGGTAAGAAATCAGCGGTTGGGTATATAATTCCAATGACTATTAATAAGGTCAATAAAATCAATAATACTGGTGTTAAATAATTTCCAATAACGTCTACCACTTTTGAGGGACGAATCGCTAAAATAAGTGTTACTGCAAAAAATAGTAACGATCCCCACATCGGATCCAATGTTGGAAAAAATGGTTTTAATCCCACTTCGAATGTTGTTGCGGCAGTACGAGGAATCGCAATTAACGGTCCGATACAAATCATAATAATTGTACCTAAAATAGCCGCCAAATGTTTGTTCACACGATGCCCTAAATCATTAAAATTATCACCCGAAAAAACAACAGATAAAATACCAGTAAATGGCAATAAAATACCAGTTAACCCAAATGCAATCATCGCGACGAAATAATTTGAGCCCACTTCTAATCCTATCAAAGGAGGTAAAAGAAGGTTTCCTGCACCAAAAAACATCGCAAACAACGCAAATCCAAGTGTTAATACATTGGTTAACTTTTTACTTTTCATATATTTAATAATTCTATCTGTTTTAAAAAACGGTTCGCAAATTACTACAATTGCATTTTCAAGCCTTAAACATAGTAGAATTATTCGATAATCACACAGCTAATTTATAAATTTGACAGATTTGAATAACAATTTTTATATTTATCAAAATTTAAACTTTATATATTATGAATGTTTTAATCATCGATATCATCAAATCTCAACTCATTTGAAATTTTATCTAAAGAGACAATTCGTCTTTGTAAAATAGATTGATTGAAATATAAACAATCGCTAAAACATAAAAAATAATAGAATAATTAGCTGTTTTCTTATTAAAATATTTTTTCACAACACCGTAAATAATGTAACCTATAATAATCAAAAATACAATGCTCGTTACTAAAATAAATAAGATGATAATTCCGAAGTAAACATTCATAATAGAATATTATTAAACTTTTGATTTTAAAATTTTTGCGATAATATTTATGAGATAAATATTAAACATCATAAAACAGATTGATATTGAAGGATACTCAAAAACAGCGAAAAATAGTATGACCGAACTAAAAAATAGTATTAAAACTACCGCTAAAAAAATCGAAAAATAATTAAGATAATTAAAACCTATCGTTTCTTCATCATCAAAATTAGTGTAGAATATTGCTGCAAAAAAATTGACTATAATTAAAAGAAACAATAAATAACCTAAAAGCGGCAAATAAAAACCTAAATCATAAAATCCTCGAATAATTGTTTCATCTAAAACAAAAGCTACTGAAATACAAAGCCATGTAATGTTGGTCCAAGTAAATATTTGTCCAGAATTAGAGAAAATTTCTCCTAAAAACAACTCCGAAATCTTATCAATTTTCAAATAAAATGACACTGCAAATAGGCAAATCACTAACTCTATAATAAAAATAGAAAAACTGAAAATTGTATCATTATTTTTAACCACAATATCTGTAAAGGAAATTGCCATCAGTACAAGACCGATGACAAAAATCCCCAAAAATAAGTGTGCAAATGTTATTTTGTTTTGTTCCATTCGATGTTTTTTGAATAGTACATTAAGATTGCAACAATGATAAATAATCCTATACTTCCCACTAATAACGCATGTTCTTTGAGTTGTAAAACACTGTAAATAAATGCGTATAATAAGATTAACATTAATGTAATTTTGAATGTTAATCCAAATGATTTTAGGAAAGAATTGACGAAAAATGTAATCAATAAAATGGTTGCACCAGATGAAATAAAATAAGCAATATCAAATCCTAAATATTCTGACAACGATAACAATAACACAAAATTGACACAGATTGCAAAGCCAACTAAGGCATATTGTACCAAATGAATGTTGAAATTATTTCGACTTTCGATAAAGAAAAACGCTACAAAAGTTAATCCAATAAACAAAATTGCATATTTTGTCGAACGATATGTTTTGTCATAATGATCATTCATTTGTAAAAAATTAACGCCAAAACTATAATCAGAAAAGTTAGAAGCGTCTTGCCAAATCTGCCCTTGCAATGGATTTTGTTGATAAATAGACCATTTTACATTGGTTTTTCCATTCTTTGTTTCAGGATCAGAATTAGGTAAAAAATTCCCATCATATTTCAAATCTTTCCAATTTGTAGTCAGATCAACTTTTGTATTAATCGCCGATGGAATAAAATTCAACATTTGCGAACCTTTCATCACCAAATCGATCGAAACTTGATTAAAATCGAATGTAGAAGGATCAATTTTTTGAGACATCATTTGTACAGGCATTACTTTTTTAGTGGTAGTCGTTTGTTCCGAATATTCTCCATTTTCTGCTCTAACTTCTGGTTGAATATCAATTGTAGAAGTCGAATTATCCATATTCAGCGGATAATTTTTATTGTTAGATTGTACAATTACTTTATTCTCATATCCTTTAGAATCAGAGATTCCGAAAACAATTTTAGTCGAAACTACATTCTCTGCACTTACTTCCATTTCTGCAAGCATATCCGAATAATTCTTAAATTTCGAATTGATATTCAGCTTCGAATTGTAAACAACAGCTTCATAAATACTACGACTTTTTAACTGCGTATCAATCGTTCCATTAATGTTTAAATCATTTGCAGAAATATACTTTTTCATTTGTTGTTTCACAACTTTTCCTTGTGCATCATTTACATTTTCCATGTAAGTAACTTCGATAAAAGGACCATAAATTGTCTGTTTTCCACTCCATTTGTCCGAAATTTCGGTAATTACTTTTTCTTTGTTTCCTTGTCGTTCTTCTATTAAATTTAATATGAACGGAATCGGAATTAAAAGTCCTAAAACTAAAAGACATACCAAAAATCCTTTTATCATTGTTTTGTTTTGTGAATAAACTGATTGATTTTCAGTTTGATACTCATTTTCTAAATCATTGTTTTCCATAAGTTTGAATTTTATTTTTTATTTTAAAAAGTACTTTGTTTTTCAAAGTTTAAATGCAAAAAAAATTATTTTATATTCTTTATTAATTTTTCAAGATAGTTCAAATGTTCCTGAAAAGCTTGTTTTCCAAGTGCTGTTATCGAATAAGTTGTATTCGTTTTACGACCTATAAATCCTTTGTGTACAGTAATATAATCGTTTTCTTCTAAGTTTTTTAAGTGTGAAGCCAAGTTACCATCAGTCAAATCCAAAAAGTCTTTCAAATCCTTAAAAGAAATTTCTTCATTCATCACCAAAGCACTCATAATTCCCACACGAATACGATTATCAAAGACTTTGTTTAATTTATTAAGATTAAAATCCATGTTGCAAATTTAAGCTTTGTAATCATATTTACGCACCATCCAAACTCCAAAAATCAAATGCAAAAGGCCGAAACCGATAAACCAAAACAATAAACCATTGAAAATAAAATAGAAAGCCAATAATCCTAAAAAGATTTCGCACATTGCCAAATATTTTATCTCAACAATCGTGTCTCGTTCCACTGTATACAGTGCCAAACCATAAAACAAAAGCGTTGCTGGAGCCACATAAGCAAAACTAAAATTATTGATAAATATTAAACTCACTAATCCTCCAACGATTAAAACAAAAAGAAATTTACGCAATATTCGTTTTGTAACTGGATTGATAAATTTAACACCATCTTTTGTCGATTTTTTGGTCATAAAAAAGAAACCTCCAATACAAGCAACTATTAAAGTTACAATTCCTAAAAAGAATAATTTAATCTCTAAATTTTTCATTAAAATAGGCGTCAATGTTCCTCTGTAATTTACTTGAAGCGCATCTTGTAAAATCAAAACATAAGCGATAAATGCAGAAATCATTCCCACTATTCCAACCCAAACACCGCTCCATCCACTAATACTTGTGAATTTTGAGGTGCGTTGCATCATCGATTTAATTTCGTTTAAACTTTCTACAGGATTATTTGTGCTCATATCAAAAGTACTTTGTAATTCAAAGTTAATATAAAAAATGATTCTACAAAATATTTTTCAAAAAAAATCCAATTTCATTTAGAAATTGGATTTTAAAATATAATGAATCAAATTATTCTTAAGGATTTGTAGACCACAAAGATGCTGAAGCCAACATTGCACGTTTATCTAATTTTAACAAATCGACAATTAATTGCGCGAAATCTTCTGGTTGAAGCACTTTTTCTGGATTTCCGTCTGTGATTTTCAACACATCTTTTGACATTTCAGAAGCAATTGTACTTGGAGTTAAGGTCGTAACACGAATGTTTTTCTTTCTCAATTCGAACATCAACGATTCTGATAAACCTATCAATCCCGCTTTTGATGCTGAATAAGCAGAAGTAACTGCGTTTCCTTTTAATCCTGCTGTTGATGAAACATTGATAATATCTCCGCTTCCTAATTCTACCATCGAAGGAATTACTGCTTTTGAAACATAATACGGACCAAATAAATTGGTACGCACAATATCTTCCCAATCATTTTCTGGCATTTCCAAAAAACTTCCGAAAGCCGCTATACCAGCATTATTAATCAAAATATCAAACGCTCCAAAACTCTCAATTAATCGCTCAAGTTGCATTTTCACTTCAACTTTTTCGGCTACATTAAAAATAGAATAATCAGCTTTTACGCCAAAACTTCTAATTTCCTCTACAGTTTCTTCTAATGTTTTTGTATTACGTCCTGTCACAGCTACATTAACACCTTCTTTAGCTAATGCCAAAGCAACAGCTTTTCCTAAACCTCTACTACCTCCTGTGACTAATGCATTTTTTCCTTTTAAATCTTGCATAATTATTTCCTAATTAGAATTTTACAATTTATTTTTTGAAGATTTTTTGTAATTTTGAAGTACAAAGATAAACAACATAGATTTCTAGTGAAAATATTTTTTATCTACTTAATTATAAGTATTTTTATTGCTTAATTACACACTGAATGGATAAATATTTATTTTTTACTCTCCTCCTTATCAACGTCCTCTCTTTTTTTTTATTCAAAATAGATAAAAAAAATTCAATTATTGGTAAAAGGCGTATCTCTGAGTTAGCACTTTGTTTTGTGACTTTGATTGGCGGGACAATAGGTTCTCTTATGTCAATGCAGATTTATCGTCATAAAACAAGAAAAAAGTCTTTTATTTTTAAAATAGTAATGATTATAGCAATACAATGTAGTATATTAATTTTTTTAGTTGATCGAATTTAATTCTTCTAAAATTTAAACCTACGACCATCTTTTTTCTCAGCTTGTTGTTTCTTTTGATTCAATCTTTTTTGTTGAGAAGCTTTCGTAGGTTTGGTCTTTTTTCTAAACTTTGGAATAATCAATGCTTTTTCGACCAATTCTAACATTTTCTTTGTGGCAGATTCTTTATTGTCCAATTGAGAGCGAGATTCTTGTGAATTGATTTGTAGAAATCCTTCTGAATTAATCTTATTTTTTAGCTTTTCTGTAATTAATGCTTTTTCTTCCTCCGAAAAAAATAGAGAAGATTCAATGTTCCATTTTGCTAAAACCATTGTTTCAACTTTGTTTACATTTTGTCCTCCAGCTCCACTACTTCTTGCTGTTTTATATGTTATTTCAGAAGAAAAATCTTTCATCACTTATTATTTTTATTGAATAAAATATGAGATATCAAACAAATTAAAGTAAAAAAAACGCCAACAGCAACCACTCCATTCCATTGAAATTTATCCCACGCATTTGCTGCAATAAATGTTCCTAAAGATCCACCAATAAAATAACTCGTCATATAAACTGTATTCACTCGATTTCCTGCTTTGGCATCTAATCCAAAAATAATGGTTTGATTAGAAACATGCATTGCCTGTAAACCTAAATCGATCAAAATTACACCAACAATTAATCCCCAATATGTATAGCCAAATTCATAGAAAAATCCCCAAGAAATTAGCATAGTAATGATGGAATAAAAGATAATTTTTGATGTTGACAGAACTTTTGAAACTCTACCAACTAATGCAGCAGCTAATGCTCCTACTGCTCCAATTAATCCAAAAGCACCAGCAATATCGCTTCCAACAAAAAATGGCGCTTCTTCTAAGTGAAAAACCAATGTTGTCCAAAATGCACTAAATGCTGCAAAACCTGTAGCTCCTCGAAAAGAAGCTAATCTTAATTGCGGTTGATTTTTTACTAAATCGACAATCGATTTCATCAAATTACCATAAGTTCCTTTGAAATTTGGTTGTATTTCTGGTAAAAATATATAGATAAAAATCCATAGAACAAACATTAAAATTGCGCCTATCATATAAACTTCTCGCCATCCTAAATATTCACCAATAAAGCCACTAAAAACGCGAGAAAGTAGAATACCAACAAGCAAACCACTCATAACCATTCCGACAGCTTGCGCTTTTTTTTGAGGTTCAGCTAATTCAGCCGCCATTGGCACAAAAACTTGCGGAATAACTGAGGTGAAACCGATAAGGAAACTTAATGGAAAAAGCCAACTTACAGATGGTGCAAAATACATTCCCAAAAGAGCTGCAATAATAAAAACAAAATCGATTAAAATCATTCGTTTTCGTTTCAATAAATCTCCTAAAGGAATAATAAATAACAATCCACAGGCATAACCTATTTGTGTTAGCATTGCAATATTAGAGACTTTACTTTCGGAAACATTAAAATCTTTTGCAATTAATGACAATAAGGGCTGATTGTAATAATTATTCGCCACAACCAAACCAGTCCCAATGATCATTATCCATAAAATGATTGGAGTTAATTTGGGTTTCATTTGTAAATTTTCCATTCTAATATTCGCTTGCTTCGGTCAAAAGTTTCACATCATCATGAGATAATTGCACATTTACAGCTTCTACAAAAGCATCAAGATGTTGTTCCTTAGTCGCACTCGCAATAGGAACTACAACTGTTTTCTGATCCATTAACCAAGCCAAAGCAACTGCTGAATAAGAAATATTATATCGCGTAGAAATAGTTTGTAAAGCGTCCAAAATTTTGAATCCTCTTTCGTTCAAATATTTTTTGATTCCTTCTCCTCGTAAACTTTGTTGTAAATCCTCTTCAGTTTTATATTTACCTGATAAAAAACCACTCGCTAAACTGTAATAAGGAATAACAGCTAAATTGTATTTCTCTGCAACAGGTTGCAAAAATTCTTCAAAATGCTGACGATCATACAAATTATATTCAGGTTGCAAGGTTTTGTATTGCGGCAAATTATAAAGTTCTGATTTATCCAACGATTCAATCAATCGTTCCGAAGAAAAATTAGACGCACCAATATATCTCACTTTCCCTTCTTTTATCAATTGATTATAAGCCGATAAAGTTTCTTCAACAGGTGTATTTATATCATCATAATGAGTTTGATACAAGTCGATATAATCGGTTTGTAAACGGATAAGTGATTCTTCTACTTCTTTTAAGATATGAGCTTTTGTAGTATTTGGCTTATCTTGAATCATATTTCGTCCACCAACTTTCGTTGCCAAAACGATTTGATCTCTCACTCCTCTCGATTTTATCCAATTTCCGATAATTCGTTCAGATTCTGTTCCAACGTTACCATCCACCCAATACGAATAGTTATTTGCAGTGTCTATCGCATTAAATCCTCTGTCCAAAAATCCATCTAAAATTCTAAAAGATTCTTCTTCATTCAATGTCCAACCAAAAACATTTCCTCCGAAAAAAATTGGTTTTATCTCTAAATCTGTATTTCCTAATTGTACATTTTTCATGGGTATAAAGATAAAAAAAAGCTACTTTGCAGTAGCTTCTTGTTGTAAAATTTTTTGACTCACACGTCGAAAAATGTAACTTTTAAGATACTTTATGGTGTCTTCATAGGTTTAGAAAACAAAGTATCAAAGTTTAATACTTAGTTTGAAATCGATACTGCAAATATATATACTGAATAATATCTATTATTAAAATAGAGTTTAGATTTCGTTAATTCACGTTTCAGCAAGGTGAATTGTAAATTTATTCAGGTGAAATTTTAATTAACTTTCAAAATCATCCAAACTTTTGTTCCTTTTTCATGAAAATCTATAAAAATATTTTCTTCAATATTATGATTAAGCAATTGTAAACGCTCATTAATTATCTTAAGTGCTTTCGAATCGTGAGTTTTATTTTGCGTAATTTGTGTTGTATTTCCCTTTCCATTATCTTCAATAATTATTTCTAAATAATCACTTTTTAATCTAATAATCAATTTGATAATCGGTTGCAAATGATTTTGATCAAATGCGTGAACAAAAGAATTTTCGATAATTGGCTGAATCAACATTGGCGGAATTTTGATACGATAAATATCTAATTGGTTATCAATTTGAACATCAAATTCTATTTTATTTTTCCATCTAAAATTCTCAACTTCAACATATAATTTCAAAAAATCAATTTCGTCTTTCAAACTAATTTCATCTTTTGTCGAAAGATTTAACATCTGACGAATCAAGTGAGAAAAACGTCCCAACGAATTTAACGCATTATCAATATCATTATCCAAAATATAAAACTGAATAGAATTCAACACATTGAAAATAAAATGCGGATTCATTTGCGATTGTAAGGCTGTTAACTTCGTTTCGGTTAATTGTCGCTCTAATTGCAAACGTTGATTTTCTTGCGTGTTTTTTTCATTTAATTGACTGATTTTTAATTGATTAAATTTATTTAACGTCTTGATTTTATTTGTATTATAACGATAAACAATCAAACCTAAAGTTAAGACTGACAACAAAATAAAATAAATGTTCAAGTAAAAAGGTTCATCAACATTCAACGAAACCAAATCAATAATTTGTTTTTGTCCATTGCTTGTATCGGTTATTTCTAATTGAACACGATATTTACCATATTGAATATTTCTCAAGTATATTGACGGATCATAAAAATACTCGTTCCAGCTTTCATCAGGATTCATACGGTATCTGTACTTATAATTTTGAGCAAAATTGGCATCAACCACAGCAAAATTTAGTGTAATATTGTTCTCATTATTTTTTAAATTCAAATCTTTATCAATCAAATCAAACCACATAAATTTATCTATCCCAAAAGATTCATCATTAATTTTAAAACTTGTAATAATAATCTCTTTCGACTGATTTTTTTGCTTTAATAAATTCTCAAGATTTAACTTATAATAACCATTTTCAACACCAATTGTAGCCGTTTTTCCGTCAAAAATAGACGAATGTATATCCTTATTCACAAAACCTTGTTCATTGCCAATCATATATGTTTTACCATTATTGAAAACGAGTAAATTACGATTGGTTCCAATTAAAATTGAGTTCCCAAAAATGTCAATTGAACTAATATTTTCTCCACCAATTTCACGAATATTAATTACTTTTTTTGTGATTAACTCATCTCCCTTTATCTCTAAAATATAAACTTTCGCAAATTCTGTTGCAACCAACAACTGATTATCTCCAACACATTTTATCATTTTAATTTTAGATTCATTAAACTGATTATTTTGCAAATAAGAAATAAAATTTCCATTTTCATACTTGAATAATCCATCCAAAGAAGAACCAAAAAATACAGCTTTTTTATTTTGACAAATCGAAACAACATCTTTCGGAACATTGGCTTGCGCAGCGGAATATGAGTGATATTTTAGGTTATTCAAATCATCAAAAACCAAAATTCCTCCAAAAGGATTTGTTTGAATAAATTGATTATTAAAATACGTAAATTGACTTGTTCGATTAGGTAAATAATCTTTGAATTCTCCATTAAAATCTAACTCGAAAAGTCCTAAATTAGTTGCTATAATGAACGAATTGTGACGGATAATCATTTTATAAAAACGAAGGTTTTTTTCTTTCAAATCAAAATCAATTTCATAAAAATCTTTATTTGATTGACTTAAAAAATCTTTGAATTTTGACTTATTTCGAAGCATATATTGATAAAAAGCATTTCTCTTTATCTGCTTATTGAATACATTATTCTCTTGAAAATAAAGTCCTTCTGGTGTTAAAAAATATTGTGTATTCGCAACTTTTAGAATTTCAATGACTCTTTTATTATCAATCGTTGAAAAATCTAAAAAATGATTAAAATGAACTTCAAAAAGTCCTTTATCAGCACTTCCAACATAAATTAAATCATCCGTTTTACTACTAAAAACTCGATACGGATAATCCGAAGTGATTTTAAAATTTTCTGTTTGATCTGTTATTTTATTGTCCTTTAATTCGGCAACCATTCCATTTCCTGCACCCGTTTCGTAACCAGCTAATAAAAGAGAATGACGTTTATCTGAAATGTTGTGATTTCTAAAAACTGGAAAATCGTAGGTTTTAAAATTCAATTTTTTATTCAAAAAATCGTTTATCGGAATAATATTAAGACCTTTAGAAGATGACAAATACAAATCATTATTATTCAAAAAACTATAATTAATTCGATTGAAAGGATTGACCAACTTCAACTTATCGCGATGAACTTCATAAACACCATGATCTATTGTTGCAACATAAACCTTGTTTTGATATTCGAAAAAAGATACCGCTTCGAACACAATATTGTTATTTTTTTCAAAAGAAGGATTATAAATTTTCTTTGATTTTGTATCAATAATCGAAACACCACCTTGCGCAGCAACATATATTAAATCATCTAAATAAAATAAATTTCGAACACGATCCGAAACTAATCCTTTCGCTGTATTAATTTGTTCAAAACGTTGACCAGTAAATTTCAATATCCCTTGTCCGTAACTTCCGAACCAAACATTATATTGCCTATCTTCTATTATTGTCCAAACATTATTGTATTGTACTTTCTCGAAGCGTTTCATCATTTTGAAATTGTCCATGTCTTTCACAAATACGCCAAAACGAGTTCCAACCCACAAGATTTTACGAGAATCTTTGTAAACACTCAAAATCTCATTGGCAGGCAAGCCATTTTCGTACGTGTATTGTTTTGTCAGAACATATTGCGCAGAAAGTTGATGAGAACAAAGAAATAAAACAAGTAAAAAAATGAAGTTACGCAACCACATTCGATAAAATTTTATACCCCAAAGAAGTCACAGGAAGATTTAATTCACCATCTTTTGGATGACAATTCAGAATCAATAAATTGTTTCGTTTATCAAATTTTTTAGCAAAATTAATATTAACCAAATACGATCTATTGACACGGAAAAAATTGGTTTGATCAATTAAATTTTCTACTTCTTTCAACGTTTTAGTTACCATGTACGCCTCTTTTTCGGTAAAAATTGTACAATAACTATCATCTGCTTTACAATAAATAATATCTTCAATTTTCAGTACCAAAACCTCTGTTATAGATGGAATAAATATAATTCCATGCTCATTTTTGAAAACATCTTTCAGATTATCAGTTTCTACTTCATCTTCAAAATCATCTGCAATATTAATAATCTCTTTCGTTATTTTTGTTTGATTTTGACGCTCTACAAAACGATTCAATAATACTTTAAGATCAGAAATTGAAATAGGTTTCATCAAATAACCCAAACATCCCCATTGATTTACAGCTTCTAAAATATAGTCTGAATGAGCTGTTGTGAAAATGACATCAAACGTAATATCATCGAAATAATCAAATAATTTAAACCCAAATTCCTCTGGCATGTGAATATCCAAAAAAACGATATCTGGTTGATTTTCCTTAATTTTTTCAACGCCTTCTTTTACAGAATTTGCAGTATCAATGGAAACAAAAAAATCTGGCAAAGCATGTTGAATAATTTTCTTTAACCCTTGTTGAGCAAAGTGTTCATCATCTATAATAAGAGCTTTGTAATGATTCATTTGAGTTTAATTTGTTACAAATATAAACTAAAAAAGGATGCTCCGTAGAACATCCTTTGATTATGATTGAAGTAATATTTTTAAACTCTTTTCGATTTTAATTGTAAAAAGATTGCTGCAATTATTGATCATACCGAAGCCATAATAAAGCCAACCCACAATTGCGAATTAAATCCTAACCCCATTGCAATCGGAATTCCTCCTAAAAATGCACCTAAAGCATTTCCGATATTAAAACTTGCTTGACCAGCTGCTGCGGCTAAAGTTTCGGATCCTTTTCCGTTATTAATCAACATCATTTGAATTGGCGAACCAATTGTAAACGCAATTAATCCCGTAATAAACGACATAATATAAGCCATTATTTGTATGTGAGAAGTGAAATAAACAATCACTAAACAAATCGCCATCGAAGCAAATGAGATAATTGCAGCCTTATTTGGCGACATGGTATCTGCCAATTTTCCACCTATAAAATTACCTACAAACATTCCTAGACCAATCAAGGTCATAATAATTGGAATTTTTGTTTTGGGTAAATCTGCTACGTTTGTCATTAACGGAGAAATGTAACTTATCCACGCAAATAATCCTGAAGTTCCGATAGAAATCATCACAATTAATACCCAAGCTTCCCATTTTTTGAAGAAACTTAATTGTTCTACCAAACTTCCTTTGTTTGTATTTTTAAGATTCGGAACCCAAAGAGAAATCGCTAACATTGTGATTAATCCTAAACTTGCAATAATCCCAAACGTTAATCGCCACGAAAAAACTTGTCCTAATTTCGTCCCTAATGGAACTCCGACTAAATTCGCAAACGTTAATCCCGCAAACATAATCGAAATAGCTTGCGCTTCTTTTCCTTTTGTTGCTAATTGTGCTGCCACAACAGATCCTACTCCAAAAAACGCTCCATGAGGTAAACCAGACATAAAACGAGCAATTAATAAGGTATTGTAACTTGGTGCAATAACAAAAAGTGAATTAAAAATGGTAAACAATAACATAAAAAAGATTAAAACTTTTTTAGGCGAATATTTACTTGTAGCCATGATCAATGTTGGAGCTCCAACCATTACGCCCATTGCATACATTGATATAAAATTCCCTGCTGTTGGAATTGAAATATTCAAATCTTTTGCAAAATCTTCTAAAACTCCCATCATCGAAAATTCCGTCATTCCGATGGCTAAACCTCCCATTGCTAAGGCAAGTAAACTCTTTTTTACCATTTATTCTTCTATTCTTCGTATAATTCTATCGGCAAACCGTCGGGATCTTCAAAAAAAGTAAACTTCTTTTGCGTGTATTCATCCACACGAATTGGCTCTACCTTTACATTCAACTGCATTAGTTTTTCTACTTCATTTTCTATATTTTCCACAGCAAAAGCAATATGTCTCAATCCAGAAGCTTCTGGTCGAGAAACACGTTTTGGTGGATTAGGAAAAGAAAATAATTCGATGCAGTAATAATTTTGCAAAGCTAAATCTAATTTATAAGAATCACGTTCTTTTCTATAAACTTCTTGCACAATTTCAAAACCTAAAATTTCTGTGTAAAAATGTTTTGATTTTTGATAATCCGAACAAATGATTGCAATATGATGAATTTTTTTTAATGCTAACATAATTTATGCGTAATGATTATTTTTTGCTCTTTCATATTGTGGCAACCACTTTATATCTTCTTCTAACTCTTTTGCAGCACGTAATGCGAAATATGGATCGCGTAATAATTCTCTTCCTAAAAAGATTAAATCTGCTTTTTCATTTTGAAGAATTTCTTCGGCTTGTTTTGGCTCAAAAATTAATCCAACAGCTCCAGTAATGATTTCGACTTGGTTTTTAATTTCATTTGCGAATGGAACTTGATAATTTTTTTTGACATCAATTTTTTGATGACTCACTCCTCCTCCAGACGAAACATCAATCACTTCTACTCCATTTTGTTTTAAAATTTTACACAATTCAATTGTTTCATCTAAATTCCAACCATTTTCTGCCCAATCCGAAGCTGACAAACGAACCCAAAGCGATTGAGTTGTAATATATTTTTGCATTTCAGCAACAATTTCTAACACAAAACGAATTCTATTTTCGAAACTTCCTCCATATTCATCTATTCGATTATTAATTAAAGGCGAAAGAAATTGATGAACCAAATAACCATGCGCGCCATGAATTTCTAAAATTTCAAAACCAGATTTTATAGCACGCTCTGTTGCTTTTCCCCATTCTTTTACAATATTTTCAATTTCTGAAACTGATAATTCATGTGGGGTTTCATCCAATTCATTAAAAGGTAAATTAGAACTCGAAACTGTTTTCCAACCATTTTTTTCGTTAGATTTTATTTGATTGTGTCCCAACCAAGGTTTTTCTGTACTTGCTTTTCGTCCTGCATGCGCTAACTGAATCCCAGGAACGCAATTGTATTTTTTGATTTCAGAAGTTAATTTTTGATACGCTTCGATATGTTCATCTTTCCAAATTCCTAAATCACCATATGAAATTCGACCTTCTACAACAACCGCGGTAGCTTCTTGTATAATCGCCGAAACATTACCTACTGCACGCGAAACATAATGTTGAAAATGCCAATCATTTGGAAAACCATCTTCCGAAGAATATTGGCACATTGGCGACATGATAATTCTATTTTTTAATGAAATAGATTCATTTATATTGATTGATTCAAATAATTTGCTCATTACTTGTTTTTTTGACTTAATTAATTTGGAATAAAATTCGTGAATTTGATTGATTTCTTAAAATGATTCAGCTTAAAAATTGTTTGAATTCTAATCTTTCAACAAAATTAAAAAAGCTTAGAAATACATGAAATCACAAATAATTTTAACAATTTATTTAAAACTGACAAAAAACATAAATTTAAAAAAATCTAATAATCAATCCGATATCATAGTAAATATCTAAGGTTCAGAATAATTTTTAATAAATCTTTCATTGTTTCTTAGTTTGTTCGTAATTTTACAAAAAAGTGAATTTTGGAAAAGAAAAAGATTGTCATTTTAGGTGCTGGATTTGCCGGACTTAAATTAGCCCGTAAATTAAATAATAACCCACACTTTTCTGTTACACTTATTGACCGTTATAACTATCATCAATTTCAACCTCTTTTTTATCAAGTTGCTACAGCAGGAATAAACGCTAGTGATATTTCGTTTCCTATACGAAAAGTATTTCAAGGAAGTAAAAATGTCAGCGTACGATTAGCTGAAGTAACAGCTATAAAAAAAGAAGCTAATATTGTTGAAACCACAATCGGAGATTTTTCTTACGATTATTTGGTTATTGCCATGGGATGTACCACAAATTTCTTTGGTAATAAGCAAATTGAGGAATTATCATTCCCAATGAAATCCACAAACGAAGCTTTAACGCTAAAAAACAGATTGTTAACAAATTTTGAAAGTGCTTATTCTGCTGAGTCAGAAGAAGAATTAGAAGAAATTTTGAACATTGTTGTTGTTGGTGGTGGACCAACTGGAGTAGAACTTTCTGGTGCAATTGCACATATGAAAAAACACATTCTACCAAAAGATTATCCAGATTTAGATTTCTCTAAATTGAATATTTATTTGATTGAAGGAAGTCCTAATTTATTAGGACCTATGTCTGATTTAGCTCATAAAAAGTCTCACGAATATTTGACAAATATGGGAGTACATATTTGGACAGAAGGACGAGTTACAGATTATGATGGAAAAACTATTTCCTTAGCTGACGGACGCACAATCAAAACAAAAAATTTAATTTGGTCTGCTGGTGTTACAGGAAATATTCCTGAAGGAGCTGTGTCTCAAGAAGAGTTACAAAGAGGTAACCGTTTTAAGGTAGATCGTACAAGTAAAATTATTGGAACTGATAACATATATGCTATTGGTGACATTTCTTGTATGGAAACACCTAAATATCCTCATGGACATCCTCAATTAGCACGTGTTGCTGGGGATCAAGCTATGAATTTAGCCAAAAATTTCAATAAAATTGGACAAGGTTTATCAGAAGATAAATTAACTTTATTTGAATATCAAGATCCAGGATCTATGGCTACAATAGGAAAACATAAAGCTGTTGTTGACTTACCTAAATTCTCTTTCTCTGGACGTATGGCATGGTTTACATGGATGTTCTTACACTTAATGTTAATCTTGACTGTTCGCAACAAACTGGCTATTTTCTTTAATTGGGCTCAAAATTATTTTACAAATGATTCATCATTACGTATTATTGTTCGTCCAACGAAAAAAGATTTTAGATTTAATTTGAAAGGTTATCGCCGTTTTCCAAAGAATCGTGATAAAGAAGTAGAAGCTTAATCAAAAAAGTATATCAATAAAAAACTCCGCTAAATATTTAGCGGAGTTTTTTGTATCTATGAATTGAAATTTTATTTTCTTGCAGAAGGTGTTCTCACTCCTGTTTTTACTCTTTCTGTTGATGCAGATTTTGCACTTACAGCATCTTTAGCAGATTTGCTGTATAATTGGATAAAATCAAATAATCCATCAAAATCACCAGTCAATGTTTTACCATTCGAAACTCTCAATGCAAAGTTTGTAGATAATAAACTTCTGTTATAAGGGTCAAAATAATTTTTTAGATTAATAGATCCAGAAGAAAAATCTGTATCTAACAAAGCAAACGTTCCAGAATTAAGAACTGGTACATAATTTTGCATTATAGGATCTTCGTAATATTCGATATAATCTAATCCTCTATCATTATTTTCTGTTACGTAAGTTCCATTAAAATTTAAATCACCTCTTTGGAAAATTTCTAAATACAAATAAGAGCCATATAATTTTCCATTTTTAGGAACCGGATTCGTCGATAACTCTACACTATAATAATATCCTCCATCTGCTTTTTCAATATCAGCTACAACTGCATTTCGAAGCGGAAAAGAAACGCCATCATAATTGATTTGTCCAACATTTACAATTTCTGGTCCGTTGTCATAGTATCCATCATCATTATTCACACAAGATGTTAATGATATAGACGAGACCGTTAACATTGCTAAAAATATAATTTTTTTCATAATTTCTAAATTTTCAAACTAATTATAATGCCAATATTACAAATAGCGTGCTAAAAAATAACAACAACCAGTTTTGGCATAAAAAAAGTGTCACACAAACGTGCAACACTTTGATATTAAATAAAATATTTTTTAACAGAAAATTATCCTTTGATAACGATTTCCATTTTTTCTTGCTCTTCTAAAGCTAGTTCCAAATCAACTAAGATACGTCCTGAATGTTCGTCAGCGATAATTTTTTTACGTTGAGCGATATCCATCTGTCTTTGTGGTGGAATTGTAAAGAAAGATCCCGCAGAAGCTCCACGTTGTACAGGAACAACAGCTAAACCATTTTTCACAGAATTTCTGATACGGCTGTAAGCATCTAATAATCTTTGTTCGATTTTAGCAGAATATTCAGAAGATAATTTCAATAAATTACTTTCTTCTTTTTCTGTATCTTTTACAATTGTATCCAACTCAGCTTGTTTGTGAGATAAATGCTCTTTCATTGAATTTAATTTTGCATTAAATTCTTCAACTTGTGCATTTTTTTGAGAAATTTTAACTGTAAACTCACGAATACGTTTCTCAGATAACTCAATTTCCAAACCTTGATACTCTACTTCTTTCGCTAAAGCATCAAATTCTCTATTGTTACGTACGTTATCTTGTTGTTTCGTGTATTTTTTAATTAAAGCTTCAGCATTTTTGATTGCTTCTTTCTTCAATTTAATTTCTTCATCCAAACCTTTAGTTTCGTCAACTATTTTTTGGATTCTCGTTTCTAATTGTGCAACATCGTCGCTCAAATCTTCAACTTCTAAAGGTAATTCACCTCTTGTATTTCTGATTTCATCTAAACGTGAATCAATTAATTGCAAGTCGTATAACGCGCGAAGTTTTTCTTCTACGCTTAGTTCTTTAATATTTTTTGTTTCAGACATAGTTAACAATAATTAACAGGATTGGTATTAATTCCAGAATTAAAGACCACAAAATTAGTAAATTTTTCTTTAAGATACGAAGTTATTAAGTTTTTTGTAAACTGTTCCGATTCAAAATGCCCAATATCTGCCAAAACAAGCTTATTTTCAGCAGTAAAAAAATCGTGATATTTCAAATCTGCCGTGATATAAATGTCCGCTCCAGCTGAAATTGCATTTTTTATTCCAAATGCGCCAGAACCTCCAAGTACAGCAACCTTCTTTATTTTTTTGTTTAATAATTTCGAATGACGAATAACGGGTGTATTCATTTGAGTTTTTAGATAATTGAAAAAATCGAGTTCTTCCATTTCATTTTCTAACTCTCCAATCATTCCAATTCCAATATAATTGTTTTGATTATTCAACGAAATAACAGAATATGCAACTTCTTCGTACGGATGATTTTTGAACAAAGCATTCATCACATCACCTTCCAAATGTTGCGGAACCACAACTTCTATTCGCGTTTCGTTTACTGTTTCCAGCTTACCAACTTCTCCAATAAAAGGATTTGCGCCATCAATTGGTCGAAAATTTCCTTTGCCTTCTATCGCAAAACCGCACGAATCGTAATTCCCAATTTTCCCTGCACCCGCTTCATACAACGCAGATTTCAATTGCTCAGCATGTTCTGTTGGAACATAAGTTATCAATTGTTTGATGGTTTGAGACTTTGGAATAAGAATTTTAGTATTCAATAAAGATAATTGTTCAGAAATTTTGAAATTAACACCAACTTTCGAATTATCTAAAGCCGTATGCGTTGCATAAATATTAATTCCATTTTTGATCGCTGTCATCACTGCTTTTTCAACATAATTTTTTCCGTTTAATTTCTTTAAACCTGAAAAAATAATTGGGTGAAAACTCACAATCAAATTACAATTTTTCTCAATTGCTTCTTCTACAACTTCTGGTGTTGTGTCCAACGTTATCAAGATTCCTGTTACCTCATCATTGTAATCACCAACAAGCAATCCAACATTGTCAAAATCCTCTGCATACGCCAAAGGCGCTACTTCTTCCATCGCCAAAGCGACATCTTTTATTCGTATCATTTCTCTTTTAAAAGCAATTTTTCTGTAGGCAAATCATTTTCGATACCTTTCCAATACGATTCAAAATTAAACTTTTCTAACAACTTTCTTGAAGCAACATTATCAGGATCGATGACAGCCATTACTTGCAAATCAGGAAATTTTTCTTTTGATTCTGCTAATAAATGTTTGCAAATCATTGATCCAAAACCTTTTCTCCAAAATTCTTTTTTCAATAAATAACCTATTTCAAGTGAATTTTCGATGTGTTTGTTATACACCAATTTACAATCACCTAAAAGTGTGTCGTTTTCGTCATAAACCTTAAAAAAACCAAGGTTTTCGTTAACGCTACCTTTTTCTAAGATTGATGTAAATTTGTGATTTGCTTGCTCTTCATTCAAACCTTTTCCAGAGATATATTTCATCACTTCGTCGTCCTGAACAAGTTTAAAAAAGTTATTAAAATCTGTAGGTTTATATTTTTCGAACCGAATTTTCTTCATGAAATTTTGTTAATGCTTTTAATAAATTGATTTGATTAATCGTACGATTTAGATTTTGTTTTGGATAAGAAATCGAATAATAAATATCGTTTTCTAAATAATCTGCCAAAAATCTAACCGCCTGAATATAAATCACAATATACGCAACAAAATCCATATTTTCGATCTCTATTGGTTGTAAATCATATTTTAAATGTTCTAAAAACCCATTTTTAACCGCTTTATAATAATCAGGTTCAAACAATTTTTCAGGATTAGGATCGTCTTCAGCTTTCAGGTTTGCGTATGTACGAATC
Source organism: Empedobacter sp. GD03861 (assembly GCF_029840885.1). Classification (NCBI taxonomy): domain Bacteria; kingdom Pseudomonadati; phylum Bacteroidota; class Flavobacteriia; order Flavobacteriales; family Weeksellaceae; genus Empedobacter; species Empedobacter sp. GD03861. The sequence goes on along the minus strand of NZ_JAOCDJ010000007.1, from coordinate 83,013 downwards.
ATATCTCCAAAATCGCACAAAATATTCCCTGGCATTATTGTATCCCAGTCTATCACAGCGATTGCTTGCGAATGATTATCATTATTAAATAAGAAATTACTGATTTTAGCATCAGCATGAACGACACGCTTTGGGAAATCTATTTCTAAATACTTTTCAACTTGATACAGATTATCCAAAATATAAGCAACTTCTTCTTTCGTTTCTTCTAAACGCTCTGTTGAAGCATTTTTCAATGCATTTTTGAAATCATTTACACGTTTATGATAATCTAAAAACCCGACAATCGAAGGATAAATTTCATCAACATTAACATCTAACAAATACGAATGAAATTCACTAATTGTTTTCGCCGCTTCATACGCTTGTTCCGCAGATTCCACTTTCTCAAAACAAATAGAATTTGGAATAAAAGAAGTCATTCTCCAAGTTTCTCTATCTTCTTTTGCTAATAAATTTCCTTGCAAATCTTTTACAATTTCGATTACCGAATTTTGATAATTCTTTGCTTTTAGATGGCGAGAAATGATGTCAATATTGTTCGAAATTACTTCTGGTTGAGGAAAAACGTGCGTGTTTATTTTTTGTAAAATATATTTTTTTCCTTCATACTCAACTTCATAAGTAGAATTAATCCAACCAGAACTGATTGGATTAATACTAACTTGATCTATATTTTCGAAATAATGTTTTAATATTTTCTCCATTATATTTTATGTCCAAAGTGAATTTGGATATTTTTGATCATTGATTAAATTTTGAATAGAATTTACTACAACTTCTCTGTCTTCTGGATAAGTCATTCCGAACCAATTGTCATCCGATTTTTCTACAATCACTTCCAATTGATCTTCTTTGATCATATCATTTACAACTTTTGGCAAGAAAAATTCTGCTTTCAATTGAGAAGCATTTTCGAGAAGAAATTCCTCAAATTTATCTTCTAATTTTCTAAAAATAGAAGGATGTAAAACGAAGAAATTCATCGAAACAGCCGTATCTCCGTCCAATGGTAAAACGTTATCATCTTCTTCGAAAACAATTTCTTTATTTTCGTTAGAATAGATATTTGTACGCTCTACAACATTCTCCAAATGACCGTTAGTTACAGTACATACTCCGCGAGAAACAGAACCATTTTCGCTAATCGTATTGGCCAATTTGTACGCAACCATACCATAAGTATTTGCTGTAATTTTTTCGTTTTGAACCAATTCATTTGCTTTCTCAAATGCTTTACGACCATAAAAATCGTCTGCATTAATCACAATAAATGGATTGTTTAAATGATTTTTTGTAATCATTAAAGCATGTCCTGTTCCCCAAGGTTTTTCACGTTTCTCTATTGTATCGTAAATTCCTCTCGGAACAGAAGTATATGTCGTTTGAAGAACAAACTCAGCTGAACCTCCATTTTTTTCAATTAAATTTTGAAAATATTTTTTAGTTTCTGCATTAAATTGTTCATTAATAATGAATACAAAATGTTTTATTCCGCAAGAAAAAGCATCGAAAATTGAATATTCCATCAACGTTTCTTTACTTGGTCCAATTGGATCAATTTGTTTTTGTCCTTTGTAGCGGCTTCCCATTCCACCTGCTAAAATGACTAATGATAAGGTTTTAGAATCCATAATCTTCTGTACCAAAAACTGGTTTTCTTGTTTTATATTTTCCTCTTGTAAAGTCTGGCATTTCTTGAGAAGTACCATTTCCTTCGATAGATTTTTCACTTAATGGTGTTACTGCATACCAAGTTGCTAAATCATATACATCGAATGGGAATTCTTTGTTTGCTTTATTTTTTAAAATGCAAAATATGAAAAATAATCAATAAAACTTTCTACTTATCAGTAAAATTAGTAGGTTTTAGGCGAATCCTTAGGAAATACTATAATGAATTCTGTCGTAGTAACATTTTCGTTTTTTGATTTAATTGCAGATATTTTTTCATTTAAATCTTCACTTTCTAGAATTTCAATTACAGCGATTTTGAGCTCAGGTCGAAAATATTTCAAATACCAATAAATTCCGCCATAATTTTTAGAATGATAATCACCATTGTAATGAATAAATAGATTATTTTTCTTCAAATTATTCAAAATTGATTCTGCCATTGTTGCATCCTTTGTAGCTTGTGCTGCAACAAACTGTTTTGCCTTCACTCCAGCATGATCTCCCATCATTTTAATCATCTCAGGATAACCAGGTGCATCATAATCTATCGTAATAGGAAGTTTCGCAATAAAGACTTTCTCATTATTTGGAACTGTATCCAAAGCTTCAAGTCCATTCTTAGCGACATACGAAGCATATTTGCGTGATACGTTAGTCGCTACAAAATCCAAATTCTTTTCTTTCGCAAAATCAACAAGCGGTTTATAATCTGTTTTATAATTATTCCAAAGCTTTGTACTTTTTTGAAATTCTTCATCCGTCGTTTTGCCTTTCAAATAATTCGTTAAATCATTTTGTTGATGGCGCTCGAACATTTCTGCTCCGAGTATCAGTTGTTTTCCTTTTATCTTATACAATTCTTTTGTCGTTTGCAATTGCAACCAATGATTTACCGCATTATTATGATGTTCACCAAATAAAACAACATCATATTTTGCTAATTCTTTAATCATTTTATCAAAATCAACTTTCTTTTCTTGTTGATTATAAATTTGATAAGTTTTTCCGTTTTGCGCTTTAGCCTGAATTGTTAGTACAATTAATAAGGTATAAAGTATCGTTCTCATGTTATTTAAATTAATTCTAAATTGTAACAAATTAACAAAAAACTCTACATATAAAGAAAACAAATTCAACTACTATGAATAAAGTTCTTGAAATTAATCAACTTACTAAAAAATTTGGCAGTTTTACAGCGGTCAACAATGTCACTTTTTCGGTAGAAAAAGGAAACGTTTATGGATTACTTGGTCCAAACGGAAGTGGAAAATCGACAACATTAGGAATGATTCTTAATGTAATCAATCCTACAGCGGGTTCGTGGAAATGGTTTGATCAAGAACCAGATAACGATTCATTAAAAAAAATTGGTGCAATTATCGAAAGCCCAAAATTCTATCCTTATTTATCAGCAGAAAAAAATCTTGAAATTGTTGCTGATATTAAAGAAGTTAATTATGGAAAAATTGACGAAAAACTTGAATTAGTTGGATTACTTTCTCGTAAAAAAGATAAATTTCAACAATATTCGTTGGGAATGAAACAACGTTTGGCAATTGCGGCTGCGTTATTAAATGATCCTGAAGTGCTGATTTTAGACGAACCTACTAATGGTTTAGATCCACAAGGAATTATTCAGATTCGTGAATTGATTATTAAAATTGCTCAACAAGGAACTACAATTATTCTAGCAAGTCATTTATTAGACGAAGTCGAAAAAGTATGTTCGCATGTAGTGGTTCTGAATCAAGGAAAAATGCTTTATGCGGGTTCTGTAGATCAAATGAATTCAAGTTTTGGAAGTATAGAAGTTGCTGCGCAAAATATGGAAAGTTTGGAATATACACTAAAAACGTTCTCATTCGTTTCAAAAGTTACCAAAGAAAACAACAAACTTTTTGCTGTTTTATCAGAAGAGAAAGATCCAGCAGAAATTAACAAAATGCTTTATGAACAAGGAATTATCGTGAATCATTTAGTAAAACGTAAAGAATCTTTAGAACAACAATTTTTCCAACTAATCCAAAAACAGAACTAACATGAAAAGATTATTTAGCATAGAATGGAATAAATTATTCTACAATAAAGGAACGCGAATTTTCATCATTTTATATTTTGTGATGATTCTGTTAATGGGAATTACGTTACCGAATTTCAAACCAAATATGAATGAAATTGAAGTTGATTTAATCAAATTGGGAGCATTAGAGTTTCCTATAATTTGGCATAATATTACGTGGTTAATTGGTTTTGGAAAATTCTTTTTAGCTATTATTGTTATTAATAATATTACAAACGAATACTCTTTCGGAACTTTCAAGCAAAATACAATTGATGGTTTATCTAAAACTGAATTTTTAAACACAAAAGTTTTGATGAACGTTGTGATAACTTTGATTTCTACACTTTTAGTTGGCGTTTTAGTTTTTGCATTAGGTTCTATTTTTAGCGAAAAGTTTGATTTTATAAATGGAATCGAATTCTTGGGAGGATATTTCGTCGAAATCTTCGCTTATATCGTATTTGCCATGTTTTTATCATTTTTATTAAAGAAAAGTGCTTTTGCAATTTTATCTTTAATTGTATTAAACATCGTAGAATCTGTTGTAAAAGCTATCGAATTTTTAGTTCGATTTGGAAAACAACCACCAAGTAATCCTGAAGAAATAAAGCTATTATCAAATTATTTACCTTTAAATTCAAACGGAAAAATCATCGATTATCCTTCAGTAGATATACAACAAGCCTTGATGAAAAGTAAATTATTTGTTCCAGATTCTATTCAATGGGAATATTTTGGAATCAACGTTTTTTACATCATTTTATTTTTAGGTTTATCTTTACTGATTATCAAAAAAAGAGATTTATAATTTTATTATAATAAATTATCAAGTTATAAACTAGAGTTTGAAATTACTTCATGCTCTAGTTTTTTTTACATTTCTACTACGTTAATATTTATTTTATTTTATTTTATTTAAATTATTATTTTTTATTTAAATTAGTTATAATCAATCATCTAATAAAATTAAAATGAAAAATAACTTTAGAATAGTCGCCTTAGATAATGAGCTTTTTAGTGATTATTTTAATCTAAGTGATAAGGAATTGTCAAAACAAAATATCTCGAGAATGATTGTAGATAAATTCCCAGGATATCCTTGCCGAGTTAGTTTAACAGATGTGCAAGTTGGAGAAGAAGTTATTCTACTTAATTTTGAACATCATTCGGTAAACTCTCCTTACAAGGCATCTGGTCCTATTTTTATAAGTAAAAACGCACAAACTTATAAATCTTCTATTAATGAAATTCCAATAATGTTTAACCATCGGTTTTTGTCTATTCGTGCTTACAACAAGAATTCAATAATGATTTTTGCTGATGCAATAAAAGGAGATTATTTAAAAGAAAAATTAAATGAAATCTTAGAAAACCAAGAAGTCGAATACATTCATATTCACAACGCAAGACCTGGTTGTTATAATTGCTTAGTAGAAAGAGCTTAAAGCTAATTAGTATTTTTGTTAAAAAATTAAATCTGAATTTTAGTTTACAAAGGTTTTTATTTTTTTATTCCCATTAATCAATTCAAAAAAAAATAAATAATTCATCTAAAATTTGCAGTTTTCTTCTTCAAAGCAATTTACAATTTCACTTGTTTGTTTATCTTTGCAACTATGCAAATGACAAATTTCGAAGAGTTAAAAACTCTTTTAAAATCAACACCAAAGAAAATTGCAATTCTACCGCACAAAAATCCTGATGGAGATGCGATAGGTTCTACATTGGCGATGTTTCATTATTTGAATAAATTAGGACATACATGTAACATTGTTTCACCAAACGATTTTCCTAAGTTCCTAAAATGGATGCCTTCAGCAAAAGAGATTGTAATTGCAGATTACCGACCAAAAGTTGCCGAAGCAATTATACATCAAGCTGAGTTGATTTTTATCTTAGATTTTAATACTGTAAAACGAATTGATGACTTAGGAAACTGGGTTGAACGTTCGAAAGCTCCAAAAATATTAATCGATCATCACCGCGAACCAGATACATTTGATTTTATGTATTCGGATATCGAAATGCCTGCGACTTGTCAAATGGTTTATAATTTTATCGAAGCGATGAATGATTTAGATAAAATTGATAAAGGCATTGCTGAATGTATTTATACTGGAATAATGACGGATACAGGCGGATTCCGTTTTCGTAATACATCGGCAGATACGCATAGAATTGTAGCAGAGTTAATTGATAAAGGTGTAGAAGTAGATAAAGTTACTTCTTATGTAAACGATTCACAAACACAAGGACGATTAAAGTTATTATCATTAACTCTAAATAATCTAACTTTTTTACCAGAATATCGAACAGCTTTCATGTTTTTAAAACGTGAAGATTTACTAGCAAATGGTTTTCAAAAAGGAGATACAGAAGGTTTTGTAAATTATGGTTTGAGTGTAGAAAATTTTATCTTTTCTGTAATTTTTATTGAAGACACACATCATAATTTCATTAAAATTTCGTTACGTTCGAAAGGTGATTTTGATGTGAATGAATTCTCTCGCAAACATTTCAATGGCGGCGGTCATATGAATGCTTCTGGAGGTCGTTCGGATATGAATATGGAAGAAACAATTGCTTATTTCCAATCCCTTTTACCAGAATATCAAGAAAAATTAGCTAGTATCGTTATCTAATGAAAAAAGTTATTTTATTCACTTTCGCTGTTTTTGCGTTAATGAGTTGTGATCAAAAAGTCATACAATATCCCGTTTCATATTCCAATGACGATTTTATGAAACGTTCGCAAGAACGTGGAAAATTATTGCATCAAGAAGAATTACAATGGTTTGATGATTATATGAAAACATCTGACCTAAAATTTGTTAAAACGAGTTCGGGCTTTTGGATTTCAAATAGTGGTCAACGAACAGCTTCTACAGCAAATAATGGAGACTACATCGAATTTGAATATCAAGTAACTGATCTCGAAAACAATATTTTATATTCGTTTAACGATAATAAAGTTCAGAAAATAATTTTAGGAAAAGCTGATATTGTGAGAGGTTTACAAGCTGGTTTGCAATTAATTCCTGAAGGTGAAACTGCTAAATTATTATTACCTTCGTTTTTAGCTTATGGAGGTTATGGTGATACACAAAAAATTGCTCCAGACTCGCCTATTATTATGGATGTAAAAGTTTTAAAAATAAAAAAACACTAATAAACACAAAGACTGTAAAGTTAAAATGAGAAAAATATTATTAATCTTAACTGTCATCACTACTCTTGTTAGTTGTGGCGTTAAAATTCCAAAATCGATGAGTAAAGAAGAATTTAAAAGTTTAGAAGACGGATTGTATGCAAAAATGACAACAAATCATGGTGCAATGACAATCAAATTATACGAAGAAGAAGCTCCAATGACTGTTGCTAACTTTGTAGGATTAGCAGAAGGTACAAAAGAAAATAAAGCAAAAGCAAAAGGAATTCCTTTTTATGATGGAATCATTTTTCACCGTGTAATCAAAGATTTCATGATTCAAGGTGGTGATCCAGACGGAAGAGGTACAGGTGGACCTGGTTACGATTTCGAAGATGAATTTGATGCAACATTAAAACACGATAAAAAAGGTGTTTTATCTATGGCAAATTCAGGACCAGCAACAAACGGGTCTCAATTCTTCATTACAGAGGTTCCAACTCCATGGTTAGATGGTAAACACACTGTTTTTGGACAAGTTGTAGAAGGTTTAGAAGTTGTAGATTCTATTGCTAATGTAGAAAAAACAAGAGATGACAAACCAGTTGTTCCAGTTGTGATTGAGAAAGTAGAAATCGCTCGTAAAGGTGATAAATATGCCAAATATAACGGTGGAGAAGCTTTTGAAACTGCAAAAGCAAATCATGCAAAAAAACAAGCTGAAGCTGAAGCGAAAGCAAAAGCTGAAAAAGATGCTGAAATTGCTCGTCAAAAAGAATTAGAGGCTAAAGCGCAAACTACTCCTTCTGGATTAAAATATGTAATTTTAGAAGAAGGAAACGGAGCAAAACCAGTTCAAGGAGATCCAATTCAAGTACATTATACTTTACGTTTAAACGATGGTGAAAAATTAGATTCATCTTACGATCGCAATCAACCATTAGACGCAACAGTTGGTGTAACAGGATTAATCCAAGGTTGGATGGAAGCATTGACAATGTTCAACAGAGGTTCTAAAGTTTTCTTAATTATCCCTGCTGAATTAGGTTATGGTTCAAGAGGTGCTGGAGGTGTTGTTCCACCAAACGCAACTTTATATTTTGATATGGAAGTGTTAGATAAATAATTTATCTATTCAAAATAAGTAGAAAAGCCACTCAAATTGAGTGGCTTTCTTTTTGTCCCATTTTGAAATAACTATTTTTACTTCTTATCAAAACTCACATGAAAAATTTAACATCTTTAATTTTACTCATTCTCAGTTTAAAACTAGCAAATGCAAGAGAAATAGTAAACTTCAACTCCGATTGGAGTTTCAAGAAAGGTCCATTTACTACAGCGGAAATCAACTACAATTCTGTCTTCAAAGGCGATTGACAATTAGTTCAAATTCCACATACATGGAATGCGACTGATATGCAAACAAATCAAGTTACAGCAGATTTTTATAGTACTAAAAAGCGCTTTTATGTTGGTGATTCGTATTACAGAAAATCTTTTACACCAAAAACTGAATGGAAAGGAAAACGTATTTTTATCAAATTTGAAGGCGTTGGCGAAAATGTAGAAGTTTACTACGTCAATAATTCGCCTCTAAAATCTACACAAAATAAGAACAAAGTAAGCTATCAAAGCGATACAAACAACAGAAATTATAATTTTGTTGGACGTCATCAAGGTGGATATTCTGCATTTGTTTTGGAATTGACAGGAATGATAAAATTTGATCAAGAAAATGAAATTTTAGTTAAAGCCAATAACGAGGAAAATCCAGCAATTATTCCTGTGAATCATGTTTTATTTCCTGTTTATGGCGGAATTTATCGTCCAGTTTCGTTGATTGTTACTGACCCTATCAATATTGCTGTAAATGATTTTGCTTCGGCTAGAATTTTTATTTCTCAAAAAAATGTTAGCAAAAAATCGGCTGATATTCATGTTAAAGTCAAAGTTGATAATAAATCTGGTCAACAAAATAACATCGAAATTTTCACTTCTATTATTGATCATAACAATAAAACTGTAAAATCTATCACTACCCCTTACACTCTATCGCCGCAAGGTAGACAAGAAATTATTCAAGATATCAAGGTTAATAATCCACATTTATGGAATGGTTTAGAAGATCCATATTTATATAAAGTGGTTACGCAAATCAAAAAAAATAATCAAGTTCTAGATGAAGTAGCGCAACCTTTAGGTATCCGTAAATTTGAGCTAAAAGCCAACGATGGTTTCTTCTTAAACGACAAAAAATATCCGCTATATAGTGTCACAAGACATCAAGATCGCTGGGGAAAAGGTTCGGCTTTATCAAATGAAGATCACGATGAAGATTTAGCAATTATAAAAGAAATTGGTGCAACTTCTATTCGATTAGCACATTACCAACAATCAGATTATTTTTATTCTAAATGTGATAGTTTAGGATTAATAATTTGGGCAGAAATTCCGTTTGTAAATCAGGTTACAACCTTGGAAGAAAATAATGCGATGCAACAATTGAAAGAATTAATTCGTCAGAATTACAATCATCCATCAATTTATACTTGGGGATTACACAACGAAGTTTATACACCAAATAATTACACAACCGAATTAACAACAAAACTAAATGATTTAGCTAAAACAGAAGATCCATACCGTTACACAGTTCAAGTAAATGGATACAACACAGTAGATCATCCTGTGAATAACAACGCAGATATACAAGGAATTAATCATTATTTTGGATGGTACAATGGCGAAGTAGAAAATTTATCTGACAAAGAAGATGTTGAAACTTGGGCAAATGATATTTCAAAAAAATTTAAAGATTATAAAATTATTTTCTCTGAATATGGCGCAGAAGCAAAACCTGAAGATCAAGTTGAAGTTGCTGGGAACTATGGAAATCAATGGAGTGATCCTGCATTTTTTCCAGAAGAATTTGCAACTAAATTTCATATTGTTCATTGGGCAACAATAGAAAAACATCCAATATTTTTGGGATCTTATGTTTGGAATACTTTCGATTTTGCAACGCCTATTACACGATTGAATGTTAATCCAAGAAATTTCAAAGGTTTGGTTTCATTTGATCGAAAAATTAAAAAAGATCCTTTTTATTGGTATAAAGCAAATTGGAGCAAAGAACCTGTTGTTTATTTAACGCAACGTAGAATGGTAAATAGAGGAAATGAATTTACAACTGTTACAATCTTCTCTAATCAAGGAACGCCAACGTTAACTGTCAATGGTAAAAAGATTGAAAATGTAAAAAATGGCTATAATAAAATTCATTTCGTTGCTGAAAATGTTCAATTGCAAAAAGGTGAAAACATAATCATTGCAGAAACTAATCTTAATGGAAAAACCATTTCAGATAAAATTATTTGGAACTATGATCCAAAATATAAAACTTCTCAAAAAGAAGCCACTACGAAAGATATTCATGTTGGACTTTAGTGGGAAATAATATCATAAAAAAGGCTTAAAAATTAATTTTTAAGCCTTTTTTATATTGTAGTTTACTACTTATTTTTCAAAATCTCGTGGAAAACGGTTTGAGCTGAGAAAATTCGGTTCGTTGCTTCATCAATTACGATAGAACGATCAGAATCTAAAACTTCATCAGATACTACTACATTGCGACGAACTGGTAAACAATGCATAAATTTTCCGTTATTTGTCAAATTCATTTTATCCATTGTCACTTCCCAATCCTTATCACCATCATTCGGTTGACCATAATTTTCATAAGAAGACCAGTTTTTTGCATAAACAAAATCAGCATCTTTCAACGCTTCATCTTGATCATAAGCAATCGTTGCTCCATCAGTAAATTTTGGATCTAGCTCCAAACCTTTTGGTTGTACAACTGTAAAATCTACCCAATCTACTTTAGAAAACCATTGCGCAAAAGAATTCGGAACAGCTTGTGGCAAACGACGTGGATGCGGCGCCCAAGTCATCACAACTTTCACTTTCTTTTCAGGTTTTGTCCCAGGCGTATAACCCGTTTTTTCTGCAATTGTAATTAAATCAGCAAAAGATTGTAATGGATGTAATGTTGCACTTTCCAAAGACACAACAGGAACAGAAGATAATTCTTTTACTTTATTGAACATGATTTCGTTATAATCTTCATCACGATCTACTAATTTCGGAAAAGTACGAACGCCTAAAACATCACAATACGCACTCATTACCTGAATTGCTTCTTTGATATGTTCTTGCGAATCTCCGTTCATCACAGCACCATCAGCCATTTCCAATGTCCAAGAATCTGCTCCAGCATTCAAAACCCAAGCATTTGCTCCAAGATTATAAGCCGCTTTAATAGAACTTAGACGTGTACGTAAACTTGGATTAAAAAAAATTAAACCAACTGTTTTATTTTTACCAACTTCTTGTTGAGCAAAAGGATTTGCTTTAATTTCTAAGGCTGTTTTTAGTAATTCGTCGATGTTTTCTACATCATAAACCGAAGTAAATTGTTTCATAATTGAGAAGAATCTTTTGTTTTATTTGTTCTGCAAAATTAGTTGAAACAATCGAGGTTTAAAGAATTATTTTTTCTAATTTTCACTTAAAACAACGTCAATTCATCTTGCGGACCACGAATATCTAAATCTAAATCATTGTTTAATTTCTTAATAAAATATTTGGCTAACATTGGCGATTCTAACTCTAAATTTTGATGAATAAAAAAGTACAATTTCTGCAAACCTTCTGCTTTCCAAAGTTTAATTGTTTCAATCCATTCATCCAAACGCTCGTAATCAGATGGAATATTTGCTCCAACAAAACGCACAAAAGCTTCATTCGAAGTCAATCGCATATGCACCATATCTCTCCTACCCGCTGTATCAACAATAATATTTGAAATGTTATGCTTTTCTAATAACGAAACCAATCGATTAAAATTTTCTTCGTTCGAAAACCAATCTTCATGACGAAGTTCTACAGCTAACGGATAACCTTTCGGAAAATTTTGAATGAAATTTTCTAATTTTTCAAAATCTTTTGGAGCAAAATTTTCGTGCATTTGTAAGAAAATCATTCCTAATTTTTCTTCAAATAACGCAACTGCATCCAAATATTCATTCAATTTATCTGTCACATTTTGCAATCGTCCATAATGACTAATACTTTGTGGAATTTTCGGGAAAAATTTAAAATCTTTTGGAGTTTTATTTGCCCAACTTTCGACATTTTCTTTACTTGGCGAACGATAATATGTCGCATTTAGCTCGATACTATTAAATTGCTTTGAATAATAACTCAATTCATCTTTTGTTTTAGGCGGATAAAAATTCTTCAAATCTTGCTTATTCCATTTTGCACAGCCTACATATACTTCGAAATTATCTGATTTATCAGCTTTATTCAACAAATCAATCGTTTCTTTTGGCGTTTTTGGCAATGTAAAATTAACCAATTCTGGGTTTTCTACTTATCCGAATTTCATCTTTCTAAATTTGAACGAAAATTAAGCAATTATAAGCAGTTCTCATGATCTATTTTACGACAAAATGTCAGAAAAATTTCATTTGGAATATCTTTTGAAATTTAGAATTCGTCAATAAATCTTATGATTTAGACTATTTACAAGAAAAACTAATTATTAAATAATAAAAATACAATAACGATGAATAAAGGAAATATTAATGTTTCGGTAGAGAATATCTTTCCATTAATTAAGAAGTTTTTATACAGCGATCACGAAATCTTTTTACGTGAATTAATTTCAAATGCTTCTGACGCAACCCTGAAATTAAAGCATTTAACAAGTATTGGTGACGCAAAAGTAGAATACGGAAATCCAAAAATTGAAGTAAAAATAAATAAAGACGATAATACTTTGCACATTATTGACCAAGGTTTGGGAATGACAGCTGATGAAGTGGAGAAATACATCAATCAAGTGGCGTTTTCTGGAGCGGAAGAATTTATCAATCAACACCAAGATGCGGACGGAATTATCGGACATTTTGGTTTAGGTTTTTATTCTGCATTTATGGTTGCGGATAAAGTAGAAATCATAACAAAATCATATAAAGACGAGCCTGCAGTTCATTGGACGTGTGATGGTTCTCCTGAATTTACATTAGAAAATTCGGATAAAACAGATCGTGGAACTGAAATCGTTTTACACATTGCAGAAGACTCGAAAGAGTTTTTAGACGAATGGAAAATCCGTGAATTATTGAATAAATACAATAAATTCATGCCAATTCCGATCAAATTTGGAACGAAAAAAGAAACACTTCCTTTACCAGAAGATGCTTCAGAAGATGCAAAACCTGAGGAAATCGAAGTTGATGATATTATCAATAATACAAATCCGGCTTGGACAAAAGCGCCATCAGAATTGTCTGACGAAGATTATCAAAATTTCTACAGAGAATTGTATCCAATGCAATTCGAAGAACCTTTATTCCATATTCACTTAAATGTTGATTATCCATTTAATTTGACTGGAATTTTATTCTTCCCAAAATTAGGAAACAACATCAATATTGATAAAGATCGTATTCAATTATACCAAAATCAAGTATTTGTAACAGACGAAGTGAAAGGAATTGTTCCTGATTTCTTGATGTTATTACGTGGTGTGATAGATTCTCCAGATATTCCATTGAATGTTTCGCGTTCGTACTTACAAGCTGATGGAGCTGTGAAGAAAATTTCGGCACATATTACGAAAAAAGTGGCGGATAAAATGTCTTCATTAATGAATCAAAATCGTGAAGATTACGAGCAAAAATGGAACGATATTAAAGTTGTAATTGAATATGGAATGATTTCGGAAGATAAATTCTTCGAAAAATCTGACAAATTTGCATTGTATCCAACAGTTGATGGTAAATATTTTACTTGGGATGAATTAAATACTGCGATTAAAGACAATCAAACCAACAAAGACGGAAAATTAGTAATTCTTTATGCGTCTGATGTTGATGGACAAGATCAATACATACAAATTGCGAAAGAAAAAGGTTACGAAGTAATTTTATTAGATTCTCCTATTTCTTCTCACTTGATTCAGAAGTTAGAATCTACAAAAGAAAATGTAACATTTGTTCGTGTTGATGCGGATCATATCAATAATTTGATTGAAAAAGATGAAGTTAAAATTTCCAAATTATCTGATGATGATAAAGAAAAATTGAAAACTGAAATCACAGAATCAATCAACAATAAATCATATACAATTCAATTAGAAGATTTATCTGGAACAGATGCACCTTTCATCATTACGCAATCAGAATTTATGCGTCGTATGAAAGATATGCAAGCTTCTGGCGGAGCTGGGATGTTTGGAATGGGTAATTTCCCTGAAATGTATAATGTTGTTGTGAATGCAAACTCGGATTTAGCAACAGAAATTTTAGCTAAAGATTCGAAAGAAGAAAAAGAAGCGTTGATTAATCAAGCATTAGATCTAGCAAAATTATCGCAAGGTTTGTTAAAAGGTAAAGAATTAACAAATTTTATCAATAGAAGTTTTAAGAACATTAAATAATCTCAGAACACTATATTTTAGTAATCTTAAACTTAAAATCCAGCACATAATGTGCTGGATTTTTTATTTCTAAATAGATTTATTGATGTGTTAAACTTTTAAAATTAATCTGAAATAATTTGCAAAACATGATTTTTGTCATTAATTTTACATCAAGGAATTAATAATTATTCGTTCAGGACTTCAAAATACTTTAGTTGTTTTGAAACAGAACATTAAAATTAATAGTTGTTTTTCCACAAAATAACGAAATTTTTAAGCCGACAGAGAATTTTCATAATAAGGTGAAAATTAATTCAAATCATTATCAAAAATTTCGGGAAGGATTTCAAGAAATTGAAATCCTTTTTTCCCTAGACGTTCTTTTTAAATCGATTTTGCTCATAGTTATTGCATAGGATTAATAGTCTCTCATATATGAGTACATTTCATTTATTATTTACAATAGATATTTGTTCTATTTATAAAAATTCTTTTTTATAATCATTTAAAAAGAACAAGTTACAATGGACTTATTCAGAAGAAAGAATTTGACATTGGGAAGGATTTCAAGAGATTGAAATCCTTTTTTTTTTTGCAATTATTATAACAAAAAAAGAGCGACAAACATGTCGCTCTTTTAATATATATCAGAATGTTATTATTCTTGTGATACAATTTTTGCAGATAAATACTCACGGTTCATACGTGCAATGTTATCTAAAGAAATTCCTTTTGGACATTCGATTTCACAAGCTCCTGTATTTGTACAGTTACCAAAACCTTCTAAATCCATTTGTGCAACCATTTTTTGAGCACGACGAGCAGCTTCTACTTGTCCTTGTGGTAACAATGCGAATTGAGAAACTTTAGCTCCTACGAATAACATTGCAGATCCATTTTTACAAGTTGCAACACAAGCTCCACAACCAATACATGTTGCAGCGTCGAACGCTTCATCTGCATGCATTTTGTTTACTGGAATATTGTTTGCATCTACTGTACGTCCTGATGTATTTACAGAGATGTAACCACCAGCTTGTTGGATACGGTCGAAAGATGAACGGTCTACAATTAAATCTTTGATTACTGGGAATGCAGCAGATCTCCATGGTTCGATGTAAATCGTTTCACCATCTTTGAACATACGCATATGTAATTGACAAGTTGTAACACCTCTATCTGGTCCGTGCGCTTCTCCATTGATGAATAAAGAACACATACCACAAATACCTTCACGACAGTCGTGGTCGAATGCAACTGGCTCTTTTCCTTCCTCTATTAATTGCTCGTTTAATAAATCAAGCATTTCTAAGAAAGAAGAATCAGTAGAAACATCTTTTAAGGAATATGTTTCCATTTTTCCTTGAGCATTAGCGTTTTTTTGACGCCAAATTTTCAGCGTGATGCTGATTGTTTTTGATGATGCCATAATTCTATATGATATTTTGACATTTTGCTTGAAAGTTTGTTATCAAGCAAAATGATTTTATTATTTATAACTACGAGTTTTAAGCTCGATATATTTGTAATTTAATTCCTCTTTGTGTAAAACCTCAGTGTTGATATCATCACCTTTATATTCCCAAGCGGCAACATAAGTATAGTTTTCATCATCACGCATTGCTTCACCTTCTTCTGTTTGGTACTCCTCACGGAAGTGACCACCACAAGACTCATTACGGTTAAGAGCATCAATTGCCATTAACTGTCCTAATTCTAAGAAGTCAGCTACACGTCCAGCTTTTTCTAACTCAGTATTCATTTCGTTAGCATCACCAGGAACTTTTACATCACGATAGAATTCTTCACGTAAAGCAGCAATTTCAGCAATCGCTTCTTTTAAACCTTGAGCATTACGAGCCATACCTACTTTGTTCCACATAATATTTCCTAAACGTTTGTGGAAACTATCTACAGTTTTAGTTCCTTTATTGCTTAAGAAATGTTGAATTTGGTCTTTAACAGCCTTTTCAGCTTCATCAAATTCTGGCGTATTTGTAGGAATTTTACCTGTACGAATATCTGCTGATAAATAATCTGCAATTGTATAAGGTAATACGAAATAACCATCTGCTAAACCTTGCATTAATGCAGAAGCTCCTAAACGGTTAGCTCCGTGATCAGAGAAGTTAGCTTCTCCTACTACGAAACATCCAGGAATTGTTGATTGTAAGTTGTAGTCAACCCAAACACCACCCATTGTGTAGTGAATTGCTGGATAGATACGCATTGGATTTTCGTATGGATTCTCATCTGTAATTTTCCAATACATTTGGAATAAGTTACCATATTTCTCCTCAATCCATTTTTTACCTAATTTCTCGATTTCAGCATCTGATGGATTTTGATCTCCGTTTGCGAAAGCAACCTCACGACCTTTTTTCTTGATCTCATCTGTAAAATCTAAGTAAACTCCTTCTCCAGTTTCATTTGCTTCAATACCATAACCAGCATCGCAACGCTCTTTTGCAGCACGAGATGCAACGTCACGAGGAACTAAGTTACCAAATGCAGGATAACGTCTTTCTAAGTAGTAATCTCTGTCTTCTTCTTTGATATCAACTGCTTTTTTCTTACCAGCACGGATTGCTTCAGCATCTTCTTTCTTTTTAGGAACCCAGATACGACCAGAGTTACGTAAAGATTCAGACATTAAAGTCAATTTAGATTGATTTGTTCCGTGGATTGGAATACAAGTTGGGTGAATTTGTACATAACAAGGGTTAGCAAAATAAGCACCTTTTTTGTGAATTTTCCATGCTGAAGTTACGTTAGAACCCATTGCATTAGAAGATAAGAAATATACGTTTCCGTAACCACCAGTAGCAATAACTACTGCGTGAGCAGAATGTCTTTCGATTTCACCTGTAATTAAATTACGAGCGATAATACCACGAGCTTTACCATCTACAAGTACAATATCTAACATTTCGTGACGGTTGTACATTTGGATGTGCCCTAAGTGGATTTGCTGATTCATTGCTGAATAAGCTCCTAATAATAATTGTTGTCCTGTTTGACCTTTCGCATAGAAAGTACGAGATACTTGTACCCCACCAAAAGAACGGTTATCTAATAACCCACCGTAATCACGTGCAAAAGGAACCCCTTGCATTACACATTGGTCGATAATATTACCAGAAACCTCCGCTAAACGATAAACGTTAGACTCACGAGCGCGGTAATCACCACCTTTGATTGTATCGTAAAATAAACGGTAGATAGAGTCGTTATCTCCTTTATAATTTTTAGCAGCATTTATCCCCCCTTGTGCAGCAATAGAGTGCGCACGACGTGGTGAATCTTGATAACAGAAAGCTTTTACTTTATATCCTAACTCTGCTAAAGTAGCAGCTGCAGAACCACCAGCTAAACCAGTACCTACAACAATAACATCAATTTTATCACGGTTATTTGGAGCCACTAAGTTTAAGTGTGCTTTGTGTTCGCTCCATTGTTGTGCGATATCTCCTTGTGGAGATTTTGAATCTAATATACTCATTTCTTGATATTATTTAATTATTTAACAAAAAAATGGTAAACAGCGATGATAATGAAACCTGCTGGAATTAAAATTGAATACCATTTCCCGAAAGCAACAATTACTGGAGTGTATTTGTTGTGTCTTGCACCAATAGATTGGAATGCTGATGCAAATCCATGTTGTAAGTGTAATGATAAAAATACAAATGCAACAATGTAAATTACTAATCTTACAAAACTTAAAGCACCTTCTAATGTGAAAACGTGGTTTAAATGATCCATAAAGTAATTTCCTTGAGCAAACTCAGGATTTGGAGCAATGTAGTGATCAGTAATTGTAGGAACCCAAAAGTCATACAAGTGTAATAATAAGAAAACTAAAATTACAGATCCAGAAACTAACATGTTTCTTGACATCCAAGAAGCATTTGCAGCACCATTGTACTTTTGATAAGCAACTGGTCCACGCGCTTTCTTGTTTTGCGCTTCTAATACAAACCCCATTACAAAGTGGTATACAACACCAATTAATAAAATAGGCTGCATTAAATATTGGATAAAAGGGTTATCACTCATGAAAGCCGAAACTTCATTGAACCCATTCGGATTAATAACAGATAATGCATTAATCACGAAATGTTGTAACAAGAACACAATCAAAAATAACGCTGAAAGCGCCATCGCGAACTTCTTACCAATCGACGATTTTAGTAATGATTCATTTGCCATAAAGCAATTCGTTTAATTTTTTAGATATTTCCACAAATTTAATCATCCCGTTGCTCTAATCACAATGAATTATATCATTTCGTTAACAGATTTCGATAGTTTAGAATCATTCTTAGTTAATTAAGACATTTTAACAAATTTTCTAATTTTTTTTTGCTTAATAAATATTTAATTTCTATACTTGCAGTAGAAAAGTAGAACAACTTTTCATAGGTTTAAGTTAGTTAGGTTAATCCTCTTATATTTCTATAAGAGGATTTTTTATTTTTTTAGTTGTAACATTATTCTTTTTTTTACTACAAATAAAGAGCAACAGAATAATAGTTTGAATAATAAAGCAAAAATATTTACTGAATTAGTCGAGAAAAATCAGGGAATTATCCATAAAGTTTGTCGTATTTACACAGACGACAAGGATTCTCATGACGATTTATTTCAGGAAATAGTTTTGCAATTATGGCGCTCTTATGACTCTTTCAAAGGAGATTCAAAATTTAGTACGTGGATGTATCGTGTTAGCTTAAACACAGCAATTACTTTAATTAGAAAAAAAACAAAATCCAGTGAAACTGATTTTAATGAAGCTCAATTTTTAAACTTAAAATCTGATGACAAAGACGAATTTTTAGAAGAGCGTATCACACTTTTATACGCAGCAATTAGATTATTAAACGACGTAGAACGTGCATTGGTACTGCTATTTTTGGAAGACTTACCTTATAAAGATATTGCTGAAACTTTAGGAATTTCAGAAGTTAATGCTCGGGTAAAAATGAACAGAGTAAAGATAAAATTAAAAGAAATAATGTCTAAAATGGAACAATAATGGAGTTAGATGACTTAAAATCAATTTGGGGTTCCATAAAGGAAGAAGAAAAGTTTGATCAAAATCAAATTTTTCAAATGTTGAAGAAAAAATCATCAACGACAATAAAATGGTTATTTATATTCACTTTTTGCGAATTTATCCTTTTTCTTGTCTACAATTTATATGTTTTAATTTCAGGAAAAAATTTTTTTAATAACGAAGTCAAAACATTAGTCGAAGAAAAAACAATTAACAATTACGAAATCGCTTCGGTTTTTAGTATTGTGATTACGTTTGGATTTTTGGTGATGGCTTATCGTTATTTCAAAAAAATAGATCTTAATCAATCTGTAGTCGATTTGATGAAAAATATTATTTCATTTCGTCGATTGGTGAACTTGTTTATTCTTTTCACCGTTTTAAGTTTAATTGTTTCTTCTGCCCCATTCTATTACGAATTAGGCCAATCTATTTATTTGGCAAAACACGCTCATGATATACAGCCAATTGTGAATAATGCTGCTGTTTATGGTTGGATTGCAATAATAACTGCTGTTGCTTTTATTGTGATTATAGGAACGGTTTATTATGGGATTATTTATTTTTTATTTTTAAGAAAACTTCAACAAAACATGAAAGAGTTGAAAGAAATGAAATAAAATCTTATTTTTGTAAACTGAATGAAAAAATTTATCCAATATATTATGCTTACGATTTCACTGTTTATGACAGTGTATCAGTCTGCGCATATATTGGATCATGCTCTAAATAAAGAGCACAAAGAGCTGAAAGACAAATTCTCTAACGTACACGATCATAGCTGTACAATTTGCCATTTCAATCAACATTTTATAGAAAATGATTCAGAAATTGAGTTATTTGAATGGTCACAATCATTTATCCAAAAAGATAAAACACTTTATACAACTCGTGTAAAACAAGCTGTATTACTTACTCAAAAAAGTCTTCGAGCACCGCCCTACGCAATTTAATTTCAGAAAAAACCACCTTATTTTTTTAACGTTATTAAATTATTGTATTTATGTCAATCAACATAAAATGTAGTATTGCGGCTACATTATTGTGCGGAACTGTGTTTGCACAAAACATTTTCGAAGGTCAAATTATAGATAAAAATCAAAAACCAATTCCTTTCGCAACTGTATACTTCAACAACGAAGAATATCACACAAATGCCGAAGGAAAATTTAGAATTGAGAATTTAAACAAAGGAAATTATCAAGTTCAAATTGATGAGCAAGGTTACGAACCTTTTTCTCAAAATATTACGTTTGATTCTCAACAAAAATTTGTTTTTACACTTACTTTTCACAAAGCATATAATTTAGATGAAGTTACTGTTTTAGGGCATCATCACGATTTTTCAACAGCTAATGTAGAGCGTGTCGATCAATCTTATATTCAAGAAAACTATGCAGGATCATTAGCCAAATCACTTGAAAATATTGCAGGTGTTAATGCTTCTGGAATTGGATCATCAGCTTCAAAACCAATTATTCGTGGACTTGGTTTCAATCGATTAATTGTTGCTGAAAATGGTGTAAAACAAGAAGGACAACAATGGGGAGCCGATCATGGTTTGGAGATTGATGCGCTAAATGTTGAAGATGTCGAAGTGATAAAAGGGCCTGCGGCTTTGGAGTACGGAAATGAAGCTATTGCTGGAGTTATCAAGATTAACAATAACAATTTACCAGCGAAACATTCACTTTCTGGAGAAGCAAAAACTTTATATCAATCAATAAATGATAATTACGGAATTGGATTTAATTTGAAATCTCGTAACGATCATTTTTTCTATAAAATAAAAGGTTCTTATTCTGATTATGCAGACTACAGAACGACTACCGATCGCATTTATTACCTGAATCGCTATTTACCAATTTACAATAAACGTGTAAAAAATACGGCTGGACAAGATTTGAATGCTGAAATACAAACAGGTTATATTGGTGAGAAATTTCGTTCAATTTTAACGGTTTCTAACGTTAATCAGAAAATCGGTTTCTTTCCTGGTTCACACGGAATTCCTTCTGTAGATAGACTTCAAGATGATGGAAATTATAGAAATATCGAATTTCCTTATCAAAAAGTGAATCATTTTAAAGTAATTTCCGAAAATGAATTTCGTTTAAATTCAAAAGACGTTTTAAAATTTTTAGCAAGTTATCAAAACAATCGTCGACAAGAAGTTAGTTCATTTCACACACATTATGCAAATCAACCAGTTCCAACAAAAAATCCTGATTTAGAATTAGATTTTAATTTATCAACGTATGATTCTCAATTAAAATTTGAACATAATCATAGCAAAAATTTCAAAACAATAATTGGCGCACAAGCGCAATTACAAGCCAATAATATTGCCGGTTACAATTATTTATTACCAAAATATGACCGAAATATTTTTAGCGGATTTTTGATTGAAGAATTCAAAAAAGGAAATCGTTGGAAAGTAACTGCTGGTTTACGTTACGATTATTCGACGTTCAAATCGGAAGGTTATTTTGATGAATTTCTTTACAATTATTTGATTGAAAAAGGTAATTCTGAAGGCATTGCAGATTATTATGCAAATCGTAGCAAATCAATCGATCGTAGTTTCAGTAATTTAAACGGAATGATTGGTGCAACTTTTCAACCAAATGATTTATGGGATTTCAACTTGAATGTTGGAACAAATTTCCGTTTACCAACCGCTATAGAATTGGGTTCTAACGGAATTCATCACGGTAGTTTTAGACATGAACGAGGTGACGAAAATCTTGATATAGAAAAAGGAATTGCTGTAGATTTCAAATCTGTTTTTCACAAAAATGATTGGAATATTTCGCTAAGTCCGTATTTATATTATTTCAGCAATTATATTTTCTTAAAACCTTCGGGACAATTTTCGATTCTTCCTCATGGTGGACAAATTTATCAATATACACAAAGCAAAGCTTTGTTGACTGGTTTTGAATTTGAAGTTCGTAAGAAAATCAACGAAAATTTTGATGCAAATCTTGTGTACGAATATTTATACAATCGACAAATTACGGAAAATAAAAAATTCGGAAATTATCTTCCTTTCACTCCTGCAAATAATTTATTTGGACAAATTAATTATAAAATCAATCAAAATATTGCATTTTTAGAAGGTTTGAGCTTTTTTGCAAATGGAAAATATACATTTGAGCAAGATAAAATTGCACAAAATGAAGATATCACTCCAAGTTATTTCTTGGTTGGAATTGGAGGAAAAACGAAACTTAAATTCAATAATTTTAGTGCAAATTTAAGTGTTCAGGTTTCTAATTTATTCAATAAAAACTATTACAATCACACCAGTTTTTATCGTGCATTGCAATTACCAGAACAAGCTCGAAACATACAAATTATGTTAGGAATTCCGTTCGGAAAATAGTTGATACATGAAAAAGAAACATCCTATTTTTGGACTTTTCTTTAGTATTATTCTTTTTTCGATTCCAACTTTTAATCAATTACATTTTTCTTTAATCGATCATTCACAAGATTTTTCGAATCAAAAGAAAGAAATTATTCATCATCAATGTAATCATTTCACCTATTACTCTGTCTTTATTGACACGCATGATGAACCAAAAATAGAATCAAAACCGAACGAAGAATTTTACAGTAAAGAAAGTTTTGAACAAGTAGAAAAAATTAAACATTCTACAATTGAATATCATTTTACACGAGGTCCGCCTCAGGATTTTGTTTATTAATAAATCAACCAAAATCTTAAAAAAATAATATTCAATTCAAAAAAAATAAAACAATGAAAAATTCAATTTTAAACTATTCATTTATAACATTATCAGCATTATTCATTACATCTTGTTCATCAGATGATTCTTCATTAGATACAACAAAACCTGAAATTAATTTGATTGCACCTAAAGACCACGATGAATTTCATTTAGGCGAAACCATCTCAATTGATGCTATTTTGAAAGACAATGTAGAATTGGGAACGGTAAAAATTGATATTCATTATGCAGGAGATGGTCATCAACACAGAACAGCAAATGTTAATTGGACGTATGATGCAGAAGAAGCTATTCCAGCAGGAAAAACTGAGCACACATTAAGTCATAAAGTAAATATTCCTACAGAAGGAATTACGGAAGGACATTATCACTTAGGATTATTCTTAATTGATCGCGCTGGAAATCAAACGCAATCTTTTATCGAAATCGTTGTAGGTGAAGATTACGACCATGATCACTAAAAAAAAAATTTGAAAACGTCCGAAATTTCGGGCGTTTTTTTATGTGCATTGTTAAAAGAATACTATTTTAGCACTCTTCAATTATATCAAAACAAAAAAATGATTGCAATAGCAGATAGTGGTTCTACTAAAACGGATTGGGTAATTTTAGATAGCGACCTTAATGAAGTTTTTAGAACAAGTACAATTGGATTTAATCCGTATTTTGTAACAGCAGAAGATATTACGACTGAATTACAAAAAAATGAAGATTTTGCACCTGTTGCAAATGATTTCGCAAAAATCTTTTTTTATGGTGCTGGAACTTCCAGCGAAACAATGCATGCTGTTGTTAAAGAAGGTTTACAAAACTTCTTTACAAATGCTGAATTTGTAATAGACCATGATTTATTAGCCGCTTGTTATGCCACTTACATGGGAAAACCTGCAATGGTTTGTATCTTAGGAACAGGTTCTAATTCTTGTTATTTCGATGGAACAACAATGCGCGAAGAAACAAAATCTTTAGCTTATATTTTAGGAGACGAAGGTTCTGGAAATGACCTAGGAAAACGTGTATTACGCGCTTTTTATACAAAAAAAATGCCTCCACATTTAGCAAAAGCTTTTGATGATTATTATAAATTATCTGTAAATGAGTTAAATAAAAATGTGTACCAAAATAAATTTGCAAATACTTATTTAGCCTCTTTCAATAAATTTGTTGTCGAACATAAAAATGATCCATTTATTCAGAAAATTATTTATGATGCAATGTCTTCTTTTATCGAATATCAAATTATGCCTTACGAAGAAGCTCGTCATTCTGAATTAAATTTCATTGGTTCGATTGCTCATATTTACGAAGATGTTATTCGTTCAGTTGCGGCAGAATATCACTTAACAGTTGGTCATATTATTAGAAAACCAATTGATAATGTTGTTGATTATCACAAAAAATATTTGATTAAATAATCATGGCAACTCAACCAAAAATAGCAGTAATTTCTTACAATACTCCTCATCGCAAAACACAAGATGTTTTACACGGATTAAAAGCTAAAGGTTATCAAAATGTAAAAATATTTGCATTGCCTTTTGTACAAAGAGAAAATCCGTTCAAACCAATTTATCAACATCGTCCAAGTAAAGCGATTCAAGTAAATTTAGATGATTACTGTAATAGTTTTGGTTATAATTTTGATTTAACAACTGCTGAAACGTTGAATAATCAATTAAACGATTATAAAGCTGAATATGTAATTATTGCAGGTGCAGGATTATTACCAGATGAATTGGTTGAAAATCATAAAATTATCAATACACACCCAGGTTTTTTACCTTTGACAAGAGGTTTAGATTCATTAAAATGGGCAATCACAAAAGGAGTCGAAATTGGTGTTACAACTCATTTTGTAGACACAGAAGCCGATGCTGGTTTTTTGATTGAACAACAATATGTTCCTGTTTACGGGAATGATACGTTTCATTCTTTGGCTAATCGTCAATATGAAACAGAAATTGAAATGTTAGTTAATTCGATTGAATTAATACCAACACTTTCAGAATTCAAATCACTTTCATCAAATGAATTTGAAGCGACGCGCAGAATGCCAAAAGCTATCGAAGAAAATTTGATGCAAGCATTTGATACTTACAAAGAAAAATATAAAAGGGATTAAATATTTTTTAGAAAAAAATTAAAAAGCTAACCGAATTGGTTAGCTTTTTTGTTGAATCTATTTTTTAATTTGATTTTACTATCTTTAATAAAACAATTAAGATGAACAAAGAAAAACCTTTGAGCGAATTAACATTAGAAGAATTAAATGATAAAAGAAAAAAAGTTAATAAACTTAATCTTAGCATTCAAATTCCTTTATTACTCATTGCAATCGTTTTATTAATTCTGAAGATGACAAACAAATATGATATCAATGTAACATTCGTTATTTTATTATCATGTTCTGTAACTTTTATTCCTCTTATAACAGGTTTAGCGAAAATAAATGCAGAAATCAATACCAGAAAAAAAGCGAATCAATGAGTTTCTTTTCTCTTTTTCCTAAGATGTAAAACATTTTTGATTGGATTATAAATCATAATAAAAACCATCATTACAATTCCGAAATAAAATAAAGTTCTAAAAATTTGAATATCTGCAATCAACAAGGCTTGGTTATACAATTGAGATTTCAGATTACTTGCTGTCAAACTGATAGATTCATTTACTAAATGAGTTGCATTGTGTTTATTGAATAAATTATTCCATTGTTCTTGAAAAATCGTATTGGTAATATCTAGATTTTTCGTCATCAAAAATTGATGTTTAGTCGTCAAGAAAAGAATTGCATTTTGCATAATCGAAAAACTAATTGTCGACGACCAATAACGCATTGCAACTGCTGCTTGCATGGTATTCATAGAAAAATTAGCATGTACAGAACATACCATATATTGCAAAATTGGCGCAAACAACATTCCTTGTCCCATTCCTTCCATCAACAATGGCGGAATAACTGCATTCGGACGAGTATCTGGAACCAAAATGTAACTAAACCACAACATAGCAAACGTTAAACAAAAAAAACCTCCAAAAAACACATACTTATATTGCGTTTGAAATTGTGTAATGATGTAATAAGCAAACAATGCTCCGATATAAATTCCGGCACAATTATAATATTGTATTTGCAAAACAAACTCCCAATTCCATTTCCAAACAACATTCATAACTTGATAAATGTTACTCATACTCGATTTGAAAATATAAAATGTAAAAAACAACAACATACCTACAATAACTCTTTCGGAACGAAGAATCTCGAAATGAAAAATCGGTTTTTTAGACGTTAATTGTTGCAAAATAAATAAGCCTGAAAAAATAAACATTGCAGCAAACGCAATAACGATATAAAGCGATTCGAACCAATAATATCTTTTACCATAAATCAATAAAAAAGCTCCTGCTATTAATGACATCATCATCAAAAAATAACCCGCCAAATTTAACTGATACAATGGTTTTTTGGGATACAATCTACCATGACTAAAGAGAAAAACATAAATCAATAATGATAAAACATGAAAAAAGATGACAGTATAAATCACCATATTGAAATTATAATTTTCGATGGCAAATTTTACAATAGAAGTCGTGTATTTATCAGCCGTCATCATAAATCCATACAAAAAAGTATTTCCTAATAATCGTCCATATTCGCCTTTTATACGCGACATAATTAGCGGAACAATAATACATCCTTCGAGATAAGATGTTGTCCCTTGTATCACACGAAGTAAATAAATCAATTGCGTATTTGTTGTCAACGAAATTATTAACATTAATACAATATTGATAATAGTCATAGACAATAAATAAGAACGAATATTAAAGAACTGAAAAAGCCGTTCGTTAATAAAAAGTCCACAAACAATTGTAGCGTAAGCCAAAGAAAAAATGAATTGTAAATCGTCTACATCAACATCTAGAAATGAAGCTGTAAATATACTATTCATATTGAAAAGTGAGAGAATCATCACATGCGGAATCAACGCGGCAATGAGAATTGGAAGCACCAATTTTTCTGGTATCCATTTCTTGAAAATGGGATGTTGATTGTGCATTGAGTTATTTATTCACTTTTACAATCAAGTTCAAAACATTCATTCGAAAGTTTGTCTAATTAAAAATATTTTATTGATTTCGTGATTATCTTACCTAAAAAGTAAAAAAAGGAAGCTGCCTGAGAAAAGTCAAAAGGCTAAAATGTGATTCTGAATAATAAATCGTTAAAATACGATGATTCATTTTTATAAAAATATAACAAATTTAAAATCAATAAAATACAACTAATATTTATTAAAACAATTAATCATTTTTCGTTTGATTTATTTTGATGGCAAAAGTAAGTGCTAGCGCATAAAAACAAGTTGATTATTTGAGAATATAATTTGTTCATTTACGCCATTTTCAAATTTAAAAAACTTTAAAACACCTCCTTTTTACAAGATAATTTTGATAAAACATTCATTTTTAAAATTTGTCATAAAAAAAACGTACTTGATTCTATTAAATCAAATACGTCAATTAAATAAAAAATAATATATAAAAATTATTTTAACGATGTAAAAGTCTATTTTTTATCGGTTGATAAAGAATTACAAAAATCGCAGCGATAATTCCCACAACAAACAATGTTCGGAAAATCTCAATATTACTAACCAACAAAGCTTGGTTATACAATTTTGCTTTTAAAGCTGCGGCAGTAATACTTTCTGCTTCTTTTGGAAGATGACTCGCAATATTTTTATTGAACAAATTATTCCATTGTTGTTGGAAAATCGGACTCGTTTTGTCTAAATTTTTGGTCATCAAAAATTGATGTTTAGTCGTCAAGTATAAAATTGCATTTTGCATCAGCGAAAAACCAATTGTTGTCGTCCAAAAACGAATCGCCGTACCTGCTTGCGCCGCACTACCAGTAATAGAAGGATGTACAGAACCTGTAATATACAACACTAATGGCGTAAAAATAACACCTTGCGCAATTCCTTCTAACATCAACGTTGGCGCTATTGCCTCGACTTTTGTATCTGGATAAAACAAGTGACTAAACCACAACATGCTCATGGCTAAAAGTACAAATCCAAGAAAAAATATTTTTCTAAAATCAATTTTATTTTTAACCATGAAAAATGAAAATACAATACCAATGATGGAACCTGCAACATTAAAATATTGAATCTGCAACACATATTCCCATTGCCATTTCCAAACTGTTGACATGACTTGGTAAATATTGCTCATCCCAGCACGTAAAGTATAGAAAACAAAAAACATTAATATTCCTAAAATGACACGTTCTGATTTGAAAATCTCAAAATGAAACAAAGGTCGTTTGGCTGTTTTTTGATGCAATAAAAATAAACCACTAAAAACGAGTGTTGATGCAAATGCTATGATAATAATTGGCGATTCGAACCAATAATATTTTTTTCCATAAATCAAGAAAAATGCACCAGAAATTAGGGAAATAATCATCAAGAAAATTCCGCCTAAATTTAATTGATACAATGGTTTTTTAGGAAACATTCTGTTGTGATTAAAGAAAAATACATAAATAATTAATGCAACAACATGAAAACTCATAATCGTATACACCATCATATTGTGGTTATAATTCTCAATCGCAAACTTCACAATTGAAGTCGTGAATTTATCTCCTGTTAACATTACGCCGTACAAAAACGAATAAGCAATCAATTTTGAATGTTCACTTTTAATATTCGACATAATGATTGGTAACAAAATACAACCTTCGAAAAGCGATAAAGGTCCTTGAATGAAACGCAGAATCAAAATCAATTCTGTATTTGTCGTCAATGTCATTCCAAACAATACCAAAATGTTGAGCATGGTCATTGTTAGCAAATAACTTCTGATATTGAAAAAGTGAAAAAATCGAACGTGAATAAATAAGCCACAAACAATAGTGGCATACGCCATCGAAAAAAGGAACTGCAAATCATCGACCTCCAAATCCAAAAATGATGCTGTAAACGTACTATTCATGTTGAATATCGTCAAAATCATCAAGTGAGGAAATAGCGCAAGGATAAAAATTGGCACAACCAATTTTTGCGGAACCCATTTATTGAATATTGAATTTTGTTGTGACATTTATTTAATTTACTTTTTCTGCGGAAACATTTACATTCATTCCGGTACGTAATTTTTCGTTATTTTTAGACTCTTTCAGAATTATTTTTACAGGAAAACGTTGTTCAATTTTCACGAAGTTCCCTGTTGCATTATCAGGTTTTATCAAAGCAAACTCAGAACCAGAAGCTGGCGAAAGTGATTCAATTTTTCCTTCAAACTCAATGTTTTTGTAGGCATCAGCTTTTATAATAACTGGTTGATCCAAATCGATTTCTCCAATTTGCGTTTCTTTAAAATTCGCAACAATCCATTTCTCTTTCGAAACCACTTGCACCAAAGCTTGTCCTTCTTTTATTAACTGACCTTCTTGTATATTTTTTGTTCCAACCCAACCATCGTAAGGCGCCACAACATAGGTATATGAGAGAGTAAGTTTGGCATCATTCAATTGGGCTTTTCGTTGTAAAATTTGAGTTTTTGCAGGCGCAACTTTTGTTTGTTCAGCAGACGCACTAACATTTACTGCATTACGTTGTTGTTCCAAAGCACTCAAACTTGCTTTTGCTTGTTTATATTTTGCTTCAACTTCTTCAAATTGTTGTACGGTTGCAGCATCTTCTTGCACTAAATTTTTGAAACGGTTATAATCTTTTCCCGTTCTCCAAACCTCTATTTTAGCAGCTTCTATATTTGCATTCACAATATTAACATCACTCGATTTTGTATCTACCGCTTTTTCGTAGGTTAAAACAGATTGCGAAGTCGATTCTAAATTTGCTTCTGCAATATCAATCTGATTCTGAAACTCTCTATTGTCAATCACAACAAGCGTATCACCTTTGTGTACAAATTGATTTTCTTCGAAATTTACTTTTTTGATAAAACCAGAAACTTTACTCGAAACTGGTGTAATATATTGTCGCACTTGCGCGTCATTTGTATTGACATGTGAACTCGAAAAGAAATAAAACCAAGCCACTGCAGTGATTCCTATGATAATAAAAATCCAAGCAATCGCCGAAAGCGTTCTATTCATTCGTTTTTCTCCTTTTGTCTGTTGTTTTCCCATTTTTATAAGTTTCCTAAAACGTATTGTAATTGATAGTATTTTAATTGTTTATTGATTTGCAATGAAATCAAATTCGATTGAGCCTCTAAATAAGCGTTATCCGCATCAATAAGTTCTGTAATCAAACTCAATTTGTTGACATATTTTGTTCGAACAATTCGATAATTTTCTTTGGCTTGACCAATTGCTTCTTCGGCAATTTTTATTTTATCGATCGATTCTTCTAATCTTTTATTCGCTGCAAAAACATCATGTCGAATTTGTTCTTCTTTCTCTTCTATTTCTAATTTTGCAATTGAAATGTTACGATCTGCGATTTGCATTTTTTGTTTATTCTTGAAAAAATTACTCAACGGAATCGAAACGTTTACACCAACAGAACCAAATCTATATAAATATTCTTCTGGAGGAAAAAACATAAAGTTTGGATAATTATATCCATATTCCGCACCAGCAGTTATTTTTGGTAATGTATTGGCTTTGGTAATTTTCTTATCAATTTCTTTCAAATTCAAATCATCTTTCGCAATTTTCAAACTTTCACTTTGATCCATTGCTTCCAAAATCATTTCATCAACCAAGCCTAAATGTTCTTCATTTGTAAACAAATCATTGGTATCAATATGCATTTCTTGATTTTCTGGTAAAGCCAAAATTGTTTTGATTTGATGTTCGATAATCGAAATTTCATTCGCCAATTCTGTAAAAGACATTTTATGATTTGACAATTGTAATTCTGTTCTCAAAACTTCGTTATACGTTACCAAACCATTTTTTTTCAAGGATTCTGTTT
Source organism: Empedobacter sp. GD03861 (assembly GCF_029840885.1). Lineage (NCBI taxonomy): Bacteria > Pseudomonadati > Bacteroidota > Flavobacteriia > Flavobacteriales > Weeksellaceae > Empedobacter > Empedobacter sp. GD03861. The sequence goes on along the minus strand of NZ_JAOCDJ010000007.1, from coordinate 51,850 downwards.
GCTTTATCACAACTGAATCTTCTCTCATTTTATCCGAAATCAACTTTTGTTGCTCTTGTAAATGCAATGCTTGTAAATAAGCTGTGATGATTTGCATTCTCAATTCTCGCTCATCTTTTCGAACTTGTAGTTTCGAAATATTAGTTTCTATTTCAGATTTTTTCTCGTCATTTTTTAATTTTCCTCCCAAATAAATTGGAATTTCAGCCGAAAGTGTAAAATCGTATTTTACTCGAGGAACAGCATATTTTGTAGAAGGTTTTAAAACACCGTCTTCGAATTGGCGTAAATTACTCAAAACATTAAAACCAGTATGAAAGTCTACATCTGGTAATTTTTCGTTTTTAAGATCTTTCTCTTTTAATTCAGCAATATTAGTTTTTAAAGCGCTAATTTGTAATTTTTTATTATTTTGAAGTCCAATTTCAATTGCTTTGCTTAATTTCAGTTGGTTATAGTCTATTTCATTTTGAGCATAACTCAACCCACTCAGCATTAACAACAATGTAAGCAACTGATATTTAACGAATTTAAATATCATTTTGTATTATTTATAAGTCTGTTATTGATTTTTAGTGATGCAAAGTTACATTCAAAACACCTTTACCCTCTTGATAAAAAAAGAAAATAATTTGCTCATTTACGCCAAAATAAAGTAATTTGCAAAAGCAAAATATTTCACTTTATAAAAGTATAAAACAATGTTGTTTGATCAGTTTTTTTTTAACGAAGTTGACAAATCTAAAGTCCATTTTTACATACAACATGCACATTTAGATACGATAGGAACGCGCGTACATGAACACAAAAAAGCACAATTATTATATGCAGAAGGCGGAATTGTACATGTTTTTGTAAACGACAAACATTGGTATTTGCCTGCGCGTTGTTTTATGTGGATTCCTGCAAATACGCCACATTCTATCTTAACGAATAGTAAAACAGGCGATTTGTATAACTTTTATTTCAAGACCGAAAAAGAAGAAAACGATTTTTATTCGATTACAAATATTTATTACACGAATGAGTTGTTAAGGGAAATGATTTTGTACACCAAAAATTGGAGTGGATCAATTTCGGAAAAAGATCCTGCAAAATATGATTTTGTAAAAGCCATACGATCTATTTTGCCCGAAATGGAATCGAACAAATTGCCCGCTTTTATTCAGCATCCATTTCCAAAAGATCAGAAACTGATCGATATTGCTCGATTTCTGATGAAAAATATCGAGAAAAACTATACAATAGATGAAGTTGCGCAACAATTTGGTTTGAGCACGCGAACATTATCTCGAAAATTCAAAGATAATATGGGAATTAATTATGTTCGATTTTTACGCGCATTACGTATCACAAAATCATTGGAATTGATTGCTGAAAATAAATACAATATGTACGAAATCGCAATGTTAGTTGGTTATAATTCGTTGTCATCTTTCAGTAATATTTTTCAGAAAGTTTCAGGAATTCGACCAACAGAATATACGCAATTATTACACACAAAAAAACAATAACTTAAAATAAAAACTATGATTATTAAAGCTTTTGCCGGAAGTAACAGCTCTACTTCTATCAATAAACAACTCGTAACTTATGCTTCTTCTTTATTAAACAAAGATCAAATTGAGATTTTAGATTTAGATGACTTTGATATCCCTACTTTTGATATTGATATAGAAAAAGAGCAAGGTTTTTCTGATGAAGTAAAACGATTTTATCAAAAACTTGTTGATTCTGATATTTTGCTTATTTCATTAGCAGAACATAATGCTTGCATTACAGCAGTTTTTAAAAGCTATATGGATTGGTGCTCAAGAATTAATTATAAATTTCTGGAAGGAAAAAAGGTCTTCGTTATGAGTACATCTCCTGGTGGTTATGGAGCAAAAAACTCTTTAGAAATAGGTTCTAAATTAATTACAAAATTAGGAGGTGACATTTTAGTCGATTTCTCTTTGCCTAAATTCAACGAAAATTTTGCAGAAGGTAAAATCACTAATGAAGAGTTAAACAGAGAATTGATTCTTAAAATTGATGAATTTAGAAAAAAAATATAAGTTTTTATCTTTTCCTAACATAGGTCAATAAAATTTATGGTTGCTTGCAATAACTTTGCTTCATCAAAAATGAAAATACTCAATAAGAATATGAAAATTTTAGCTTTCGCTGGTAGTAACAGCAAAAAATCAATCAATAAAGAATTATTAAATTATACATTAAATCAAATCGAAAATGCAGAAATCGATTTAGTTGACATCAATGATTTCGAGATGCCTATCTATTCTATTGACCGTCAATTAGAAAATGGATTTCCACAAGAAGCGCAGGATTTTTACAATAAAATCAAAGATGCAGAAGGTGTTGTAATTTCTTTGGCAGAACATAATGGAAACTTTTCTGTTGCATTAAAAAATATTTTGGATTGGGTTTCTCGTATCGAAATGCCATATTTGAAAGATAAAAAATTGTTGTTATTAAGTACATCTCCAGGTGCTTATGGTGGAGGAAATGTAATGGAAGTTGCAACAAAATATTTTGGAATGTTTGCAAGCGGAGAAATTGTAGCAAGCACAACTTTCCCATCTTTCAACGATAATTTCCAAAATAACGAAATTGTAAATGAAGAATTAAAAAATAAAGTATTAGCGCAAGTTAGTATCTTTCAAGAAGCTTTAACTATTGTTGAAGCTTAATTGAAAATGTATGTATTAAAAAAAGGTCTTTCGAACGAAAGACCTTTTTTTTGTTATCAGTTTATTATCTATTTTTAATTAAGATTGAACCAGATTTGGTTTGTTTATCATTTAACTTAATAACATACCAATAATTATCTGTTGAAACTGGTTTTCCAGCTATTTTTCCGTCCCAAATGAAATTCTCTGCTTTTGTAATTATTTTCACTTTTTTACCAAAACGATCGTAAATTTCGACTAACGCATTTGGATAAGCATGTAACAATTTACTCAAATCCCAATTGTCATTTATTCCATCATTATTTGGCGTAATCACATTTGTAATCACCATTGCTTCAGCAGGAATTTCTGTCAAACATTCTCCATTTTTAGACTTAACTCGAATAATATATTTGCCTGCAACTACGTTTTTAAACGTATTAGAACCTTGCCAAGGATAAATGATTTTACCTCTCTCATCTTCTAATTGATATTGAACAGAAGTATTTCCTCCACTTGCAACAATAATCATTGAATTATCTAAATCAGTATTTACCAAAATTGATGGAAATTCTATTAACTGAACTTCAGTTTCAGCAATCGAAACACAACTTCCAATTTTAGCTTCCAAACGATATTTACCAGCCTTATTTACAACAAAAGTTGAAGAAGTAGATGTATAAACTAAGTTATGATGTTCATCAAACCAATTGTATTCATCAAAACCACTCGGAGCTATAATGGTCATCGAATTAAAATCTGGACAGAAATAATAAATTGGTGCTAAATCAATTTGTGTAGCTTCGGTAATCGTAACTTGTAATTTTTGCGTAGAAGAACCACAACTGTTGGTTTCCGTAACTTGCAAAGTATAAACACCTAAAGGTGTATTCTTCCAATCGATTTCGACTTGATTTCCTGATGTTGTAATTGGGATATAACTTCCAGAAAAATTACTTTCTAAAACTTTCCAAACATAAGTAGAACCAGTAGTTCCGTTGCCAGAGTTTTCGTTCAAATCTACACCATACTGATGTTTTGAAGCAAAACATAGTTTTTGCTGACCTAATAGACTACATCCCAAAAGAAGCAGTAAGCCTATTAAGCCTATTTTTTTGAATTGATATGTTTTGTAATTATAAATCAATTTATATTAGAATTCAATTGGAGAGATCACCGGACCAGCGCTTAATTTAATTGTTACAGTTTTTCCTGCAGCATTTGTAATTGTAGAATTCGTGAATGTGACTTTTGTACTAAGTGGTGCCGGTTGTGTAGCTGTATAAGTAACATTATTTATAACAAAAACAACATCAACTGTTCCATTTGGAGTAATCTCTATATCTATCTTACCATCAGAATCTAAAGTAGCTGAAGTATTAGTGACTACAGATGTAACTGTAACATTTCCGTTTGTAACCTCAAAATTAACAATAGCCCCAGGCGTACCATATAAAGTAATATTAGCCTTAGCAGTACTACAAACATCGTCGCTATCTGCATCAATGAATAAAACATCAGGTTTAACTAATTTTACATTAATATCTGTTTTAGAGTCTTCCGTAGAAATCGAAGGTTGACAACTATTAAACTCTTCTGCTGTAATTTTATAATCTTTTATCAAAGCTGCAATTTCAGCCGGAGTTGGTACTCCTGACGGAGCTGTTGGCCATACAGCATTCCATGTAATTGTAGCTTGATTTGAATCGTTTAATCCTGATCCATCTGGATCATTTCCTGCTGTAAAAGTTGCTGTGGTGGTAGTTCCTGCATTAGGATTCCATCTGTACCATGAACCTGCCGTACCATCCGGAGAAGCTCCATTTGGCCCTTGAGTGTCAACTGTCAGAGATTTTGTAGCTACAAGTGGTGTACCATCAGCTTGTGTTGATCCATCAGCATAATATTGAGCTTGTGCTTTAAAACCTAACAAGGTGAAAGCAAATAAAGTAATGCATTTAAGAGTAAAATTTTTATTCATTTTTTTATGATTTTCTATTTAATTAATTCATTTCTATTGGTGCTATTTTAGGTAGTGGATTTTGTACAACATCAAATTTAAATTTTATATAACATCCTGTATTTTTTTTATCTTGAATAAAAAGTGTATTATCTCCACTTGTACTTATATCAGTCCACCATGGATTTATAAAGGGTTTATAAGTTACTCCATTATCATTACTAATCTGGTAAACTCCAGAACCACCTCCTAATGTTAATTTGATTCGAGCTGGTAGCTTGCACAATGAATAATCTGGTAGAATAATATTTCTCTCTACTTTCAATATATCTAATAAAGGAGGTGTACCAACTGTAACACAATTAGGTTCCCCTGTATACCAATCGCTTGCTGTATAAACTGACTTAGGTGCAATTGCTGTAGGCCTTCTAATCATACTTGTTCCTGTTTTATCTACTCTTAACTCATCTATTACAACTCCATTTTTTAATAATTGAATTTGATCATCATCATTAATTCCGTGAGAACCATTTAATATTAAATCATAATTAGGATTATTACAAATAATTGGAGATGTAGATGTTACACCAACACCTATTAAATAAATACTATAAGGTTGCAATAAACCTGTTAAAGCAATATTTGTAGTCCATGGTTTTGGAGGACTTGGATTATAATCTCCTCTTCTACGATATGTATAATTATTAAGATTAATCACTCTATCTGTTGGGTTATATATTTGTATAACCCCAAAAGAACCTGTTTTATGATCATATATTTGGGATATATATATTTCTGATCCTGTTGGTACAGTTGGACAACGTCTTTCCACCACAGTAAAAGATACATTAGACCATGTTTGAGCAGCAGCATGCTGTATAAAAAAGAAAAAAAGTGTGATAAAAAATAAAATTCCTTTCAATAGTATTTGTCTTTAGTAATTTCACAAAACTATCGTTCTTTTCTAACATAAAATTTAGAAATACATTATCATAATGTTAATTTTTTAACTTTTATTCCAACAAAAAACCGGGCTTAAAAGCCCGGTTTTTTGTTGGAATATCACAGCTACTTAATTTACATTTATCTCGTAGGTGATATCAATTCCTCCATTTGCAAGCATATCATGTACACTACAATACTTCTTAACCGCTAATTCAGCAGCCTTATTTGCTTTATCTAAATCAACATTTCCTTTTAAGAAAAATTTGATGTGAATATTTGTAAAAATATTTGGAATTTCATCTCGACGCTGACCTTCAACCTCAACTTTAATATCTTCAATTTCTTGACGTTGTTTTTTCAAAATTTCATTCAAATCAAAAACACTACAACTTCCCAAAGCAATCAAAACCAACTCCATTGGGCGAACTCCTTTTCCTTCTCCTCCAATCGATTCAGGTCCATCAATATTTACTTTTACCGAAGAACTTGACGCAGTCGCTTCATAGTGAGAAGCCTGATTTACTCTATTTAATTCAACTTTCATCTTATTTCTTTTAAAGTATAAAAATAATCATTCTCTAAAGATTTATTCTAATATTTGATTGAATAATGATTTTCTGAATAAATTTTAGCTAAATTTAAATTCAATTATAGAAAATTTTGATGAAACTGCTCAAAAAATACTTGAAAACGGAGGAATAATAGCATGCCTAAATTTGCTATTCCTGGAATGTCTTGGCAAGGATATTTTTTTTAGATACAAATAACAATGTTTTGGGAATTTTTGAAGTAGATCGAAACACAAAATAGCAACAAAGGCTGTCGTGAGACAGCCTTTATATTTTTTTATCACTTTATAATTTAAACGGTATGATATTTAAAACTTTGTTCGTTTTTAATTGTTTTTACTGATTCGTAAATCAACTCGATGACATTTTTTACATCAGCTTGATGAACCATTTCTACAGTTGTGTGCATATAACGCAAAGGCAACGAAATTAAAGCTGAAGGTACACCACCATTACTATATGCAAAAGCGTCTGTATCCGTTCCTGTTACACGAGAACTTGCAGCACGCTGAAAAGGAATATTGTTTTTCTCAGCTGCATCAATAATTAATTCGCGTACATTATTTTGCACAGCAGGCGCATAATAAACAACTGGGCCATCACCACATTTTTGCTCACCTTCTTTCGATTTTGTAATCATTGGTGTCGTTGTATCGTGTGTAACATCAGTAATAATTGCAACATTTGGTTTGATTGTTTGCGTAATCATTTCCGCACCACGCAATCCAACTTCTTCCTGAACCGCATTTACAACGTATAAACCAAAATCTAATTGATCTTTATTTTCTGCCAATTTACGCGCAACCTCAGCAATCATAAACCCTCCCATTCTATTGTCTATTGCACGACAAACAAAATAACGATCATTCAACGTAAAAAATTCATCTGGATAAGTAATCACACAACCAACATGAATTCCAAGTTCTAAAACTTCTTCTTTCGATGTACAACCTGTATCAATCCAAATTTTATCTGGAGTTGGCGCTTCGTCTTTTCCTGCTTGACGCAAATGAATAGCTGGCCAACCAAAAACTCCTTTTACAATTCCTTTTTTAGTATGAATATTTACGACTTTAGAAGGCGCAATCATATGATCTGATCCTCCGTTACGAATCACATAAATCAACCCATCTTCCGAAATATAATTCACAAACCACGAAATTTCATCAGCATGCGCTTCAATCACAACTTTATACTTCGCTTCAGGATTAATCACTCCATAAGCAGATCCGTAATTATCAGTTTTTACCTCATCTACATATGGTTTGATATAATCCATCCAAACTTTTTGTCCTTCACTTTCAAAACCTGTAGGTGAAGCTGTATTTAAATATTTTGTCAAAAAATCCAAAGATTGTTGATCAAACAAATTATTTGTACTCATTTTAGTTTATTTATCTAACAAATGTACTAATTTTAGGAACAATTTTTGAACTAATTCTGATATGAAATTTTATATCTATCATATAACTGTACTACTTACTTTTATTGGATTATCTAATGTTAATGCTCAAATTTTTGGGTTAGATTTAGGGGGAAAAAATCCTTCTCAAGAAATTAAAAATGATTCAATTAATTTAGATGAATTTGCGTTTAATCCTTTAGACACAATACATCTTAATGAAATGAATAGTTATTCGGTTCATTTAAAAACTGATTTAGAAAAAAAATATTATTTATGGCTAAGAAAGCGCGTTCGCGATGTTTGGCCTTATGTGAGAACTGCTGTTAGAGAATATAATTATGTATCGGATACGATTCAAACTATGGATAAAAGACGAGACAAAAAACGTTTTATTAAATCTCGTCAAAAGGATTTGGCTGATCAATTTGAAAATCAATTAAAAAATATGTCTAGTTCTCGTGGACAAATTCTTACTAAATTAATCTATAAAGAAACAGATAAAACAACATACGATATTATAAAAGAATTACGTGGCGGATTGAATGCTTTTCTTTATCAAGCAGCAAGTGGCGCATTTAATATTGATCTGAAACAAACTTATGATCCGAAGCGAACACGAGAAGATTTGTATATTGCGGTTATTCTTCAACGAGATTTTGCAGACGGAACGTTAAAACCTGTCGACGAAGATTAATTTATCTTTCATACTACCAATTATAATAATATTCTGATTTTTTATTATATTTGATTTAATAAAGGGAAAAACGTGGGAAACAATATAAAAAGAATTGGTGTATTAACCTCTGGAGGTGATGCGCCTGGAATGAATGCGGCCTTACGTGCCGTTGTAAGAGCATGTAAGTACTACGATATCAAATCAGTAGGAATTCGTCAAGGTTATGAAGGTTTGATTAACAATGATATGATTGAACTTGGACCTCGTTCAGTGAAAAATATTATCAATCAAGGTGGTACAATTCTTAAAACTGCTCGTTCTTTAGAATTCAAAACTACAGAAGGTCGTCAAAAAGCATATAATCATCTAAAACAAAATAACATTGATGCTTTAGTTGTAATTGGTGGAGATGGTTCTTTTACAGGAGCAAATATATTTCATCAAGAGTTTGGTGTTCCATTTATTGGAATTCCAGGAACAATTGACAATGATATTTTCGGTACAGATTTTACAATTGGATACGATACAGCTTTGAATACTGTAATTGATGCAATTGATAAATTAAGAGATACTGCTACATCACATGATCGTGTATTTTTTGTGGAAGTAATGGGACGCGATGCAGGTTTTATTGCTTTAAATAGTGGAATTGCTTCAGGTGCACAAGATATTTTGATTCCAGAACAACGTGATAGCGTCGAAGAATTATGTTCTTCTTTAGAACGTTCAGAAAAATCTGGAAAAAAATCAAGCATCGTTGTAGTTGCAGAAGGTGAAAAATTAGGTGGAGTTTTTGAATTAGCAAAACAAGTTCAAAATAGTCATCCAGAATATGATATTCGTGTCACAGTTTTAGGACACATACAGCGTGGTGGTTCTCCATCTTGTCACGATCGTGTTTTAGCAAGTCGTTTAGGAATTGCTGCTGTCGAAGGTTTACTAGAAGGTAAAACAAATCTTATGGCTGGTATTCGTTCTAATAAAGTTGTATTTACAGCCATTGATGAAGCCATCAAAAAACACAATGAGATTGACGAAGAGTTGATCAAAGTAGCTAATATTTTAGCGATTTAAACATTTAATATAAAGGGAAATTATATATACTATGTCAAAAATTAAAATTGGAATCAACGGATTCGGAAGAATTGGTAGCCTTGTTTTCGGGGTTGCTTTTGAGAGAAACGATATTGAAATCGTAGGTATTAACGATTTAGTAGACGTTGATTATTTAGCTTATATGCTAAAGTATGATTCAGTTCACGGAAAATTTAACGGAGAAGTTAAAGTAGAAAACGGAAACTTAATTGTTAATGGACAAACAATTCGCGTTACAGCTGAAAGAGACCCAGCGAACTTGAAATGGGACGAAGTTGGAGCTGATATCGTAATCGAAGCAACAGGTTTATTCTTAACAAAAGAAACTGCAGGAAAACACATTGAAGCTGGAGCAAAAAAAGTTGTTTTAACAGGTCCTTCTAAAGATGATACCCCTATGTTTGTAATGGGTGTTAACCACGAATCTGTAACAGCAGAAGACACTATCGTTTCTAATGCTTCTTGTACAACAAACTGTTTAGCACCATTAGCAAAAGTAATTCACGAAAATTTCGGAATTGTGGAAGCTTTAATGACAACAGTTCACGCAACTACTGCAACTCAAAAAACAGTTGACGGACCATCAATGAAAGATTGGAGAGGTGGACGTAGTGCAATGGTAAACATCATTCCTTCATCTACTGGAGCTGCGAAAGCAGTTGGAAAAGTAATTCCAGAATTGAATGGTAAATTAACAGGAATGTCTTTCCGTGTACCAACTGTTGATGTCTCTGTAGTTGATTTAACAGTTAAATTAGCAAAAGAAACAAACTACGACGAAATCAAAAAAGTAATGCGCGAAGCTGCTGAAGGAGATTTGAAAGGAATTGTAGGATACACAGAAGATGCTGTTGTTTCTCAAGATTTCGTAGGTGATACAAGAACATCTATTTTCGATGCAGAAGCTGGTATCATGCTAAACCCTACTTTCGTTAAGTTAGTTGCTTGGTATGACAACGAAATTGGTTACTCTAACAAAGTAGTTGATTTAGTTCAACACATCGCAAAGATTTAATTCTTAATTAATAATTAACAAAAAGGCTGTTCTCAATAAGTGAATGGCCTTTTTTGGTTTAGACTTCTAAAATTTTAAGAAAATTTTATTTTTTTTTAAGACTTTTTATGTTAATTCACTTGTTTTGATTCAAACTTTGATTATATTTGAATCACTTATAAAAAAAACAAGAAGCCTATAGATAAAAAATCTACTTACTAAACCAAATTATCTACCTTATGAATTACGAAGAAGACTCATTACTAATCAAAGACTATGTTGATGGTAATGAATATGCTTTAGAAATTTTAATTGAGAAGTATAAAAGTAGAATCTATAGTTTCATTTTCTCAAAAGTTTTAGACAAAGATATCACTGAAGATATTTTCCAAGATACTTTCATCAAAGTTATTCTTACACTAAAAAGTGGCGGATATAATGAAGAAGGAAAATTTTTACCTTGGCTAATGCGTATTGCGCATAATTTAACTATTGATTATTTTCGAAATATTAAGAAAATGCCTGCTGTTAGAGAAACTATAGGTAAATATGATGACGAATATAATATTTTCGATTTTATTGGAAACTCTGATGAATGTTCTGAATCCAAAATCATAAAAAATCAAATCGAAAATGATTTAAGATACCTGGTTACTTTATTACCAAGTGATCAAAGAGAAGTTTTAGAATTAAGAATTTTTAAAGAATTAAGTTTCAAAGAAATTGCGGAAGAAACAAATGTCAGTATTAATACTGCATTGGGAAGAATGCGCTATGCTATTATCAACTTGAGAAAAGTCATCGAAAATAATAACATTATTTTAACAATCGATTAAAAAATAAACTTATCTATTTAACGTTTTTAAAGTAAATAAGTTTTTATGATTGAATTTTACTCAGAAAAATTTGAACCAAAACAATCAACGATTGAAAAATTATTAATGTTTTCAAAATCAATTTCAGCATTGAAATTAAATAACGTGAAGGAAATAATAATCCTAAATTTAAATTAATCGAACACTGCTTTTATCAAATAAAAAATCCTGAAAATATTAAACATTTCAGGATTTTTTTATGCAAATAAATTAATCTTTTCTGAAAATCATAACTCAATTTATAACTATATTGCATCCTATACCACATCAAAAAAATTTTAGTATGACCCTACAAGAATTTAAAAATAGTTTAGATTTACCTTTAATCACTTCACCTATGTTTCTTGTTTCTCGAACAGAATTAGTTATAGAATCTTGTAAAAATGGTGTTTGTGGAACATTTCCTTCATTAAATGGTAGAAAACCAGAAGATTTTGAACAAATGCTAATTGACATCACAACTCAGTTAGAACAATTCGAAAAAGAAACTGGAAAAAAAGCAGCACCTTTTGGAGTAAATTTAATTGTAAATAGAACCAATCCAAGAATTGAAACTGATTTAGCTTTATGTGTAAAGTATAAAGTTCCATTAATCATAACATCTTTAGGAGCAGTAAAAGAATTAGTAGACACTGTACACAGCTATGGAGGAATAGTCTTTCATGATGTTATAAAAAAACGTCATGCTGAAAAAGCTGTAGAAGCTGGTGTGGATGGAATTATTGCTGTAGCTGGTGGCGCAGGCGGACATGCAGGAACTGCTAATCCATTTGCTTTAATCGATGATATTAGAACATTTTATAACGGCTGCTTAATTCTTGCTGGTTCATTGAATAATGGAAATGATATATTAGCTGCAGAAACAATGGGAGCAGATTTTGCATACATAGGAACTCGTTTTATAGCTACAAAAGAAGCAGCTGCAGATAATAAATACAAAGATATGATAGTAAATTCCTCATTTGAGGATATTATTTACACTGACGGTGTTTCTGGTGTTAATGCTAATTTCTTAAAACAAAGTATCAAACATTCCGACATTAATATCGAAGATAAAAAAGAAGAGGATTTTTCTAAACTAACAGATCATGATGACCAAAAAGCTTGGAAAGATATTTGGTCTGCCGGTCATGGCGTTTCTGGTATACATGATGTTCCTACAGTAAAGGAATTAATAACTAGAATGAAAAATGAATATAAAACTGCCTTAGAAAAGAATGTCCAACGCTTAAACAAATTAAAATTTTAATCTAACATAAAATGAAAACAACACAAGAACTCATCGAATTAATTTCTCTAAAAAAGTTAGAAAATAATCTATTCGAAGGAAAAAGTTCTTTTATGGGAAGTCCTCATGTTTTTGGAGGACAAGTTGTAGCACAAGCATTAAATGCTGCATACCAAACAGTAGACACAGACAGATTTTGTCATTCATTACATTCATATTTCATTTTAGCTGGTCAATTAGACGAACCAATCTATTATGAAGTTGCTATTTTAAGAGATGGAGGAAGTTTCAGTACAAGAGTAGTAACAGCAAAACAAAATAACGAAGCTATTTTTGTAATGGCATGTTCTTTTCAATTAAAGCAAGAAGGTTACGAGCATCAAGAAGAAATTCCAGATGTAAAACAACCAGAAGAATTAATCAGCTGGAGACAAATTGCAGAAATGTTCGGAGATTTTTTACCAAAAGCTACTAAGCAATTTATAATGGCCGATAGACCAATAGATTTTAAACCTGTCGAAACATTAAACCTTGCAGAAAAAAAAGATTATGAAAGTTATAGCAATGTTTGGATGAATTTTAATGATGCGCCAGAAAACTTACCCTTGCAAGTTGTTCATCAGTTAATCGCTTACAGCTCTGATTATAATTTATTATCTACAGCGTTAAAACCTCATGCTTCTAAGGCTCATTTTGGTAACACTCAAATGGCAAGTTTAGATCACTCCATTTGGTTTCACAGAACTCCAAATTTACAAGATTGGATTTTAGTGAGCGTAGATTGCCCAAGTACAATGGATACAAGAGGGTTTACAAAAGGAGAACTATTTAACAGATCAGGTGAGCTAATTTGTAGTGTTGCTCAAGAAGGTTTAATTCGACCAAAAACAAAATAAATACATCAAAAAAAAACCTCATAATATACTATTATGAGGTTTTATATTTATTTAGGCGTTCGAGCGGGTTTTCCTCAATATCTTTTCTAATTGATAATTTAACTGAAATAAAAATACATCCAATTAGAAAAGGATACCGCTTCACCTCCTAACGCAAAGTCAATCAAAAATAATTTTTGTTCCTTTACTTATACTATCTTGCATAATAAAATCAATAATCTCTTGATTTATATTTTCTGATAATACAGAACGTTTTTTAAAAATTAATAAATCAGCATAAAATACTGGTGGATGAAAGACTAATTCTCCTGAAACTCGTATAAAAACATTAACGGTCTGATTAGAATAATTAATTAATATTTCTCCTCTAGAAACAATTGAATAAGTTATTTGTTTCATCAATTATTTCTTATTTGCAAAGTAATCTAAAAAATTATTTGGATCAGCACCTGTTCTTTCGTTTGAATTCAATGAATCAATTTTATGAATATCATCCAAAGAAAGTTCAAAGTCAAACAATAAAGAATTTTCTTTTATTCGTTCTGGATTTACACTTTTTGGAATTGTAGCTATCCCTTTTTGTAGATCCCATCTTAAAATAATTTGAGCAACAGACTTATTATATTTTTTAGCTAAACTTTTTAGTATTTCATTTTCTAACAATCTCCCTCTCATCAATGGAGCCCAAGCTTGGTAAGCAATTTGATGATCTTTACAATAATTAACCAATTCTTGTTGAATCAACCTTGGATGAAATTCATTCTGAACAACCATCGGTTTATAAACGCAATTCTTCTGAATTATTTCTAAATGATGTTGCAAACAGTTAGAAACTCCAATAGATTTTACTAAACCTTCTTCATATAAAAATTCTAAAGCTTTCCAAGATTCAATTAATTTATCAGCGACTGGCCAATGAATTAAATACAAATCAATATAATCTAAATTCAGGTTTTTAAGTGATTGATGAAAAGCATTAATTGTTTTATCATATCCCATATCATCTATCCAAACTTTTGTAGTAATAAATAATTCTGAACGATTGATTTTGTAAGAATTAATTGCTTTACCAACTCCTATTTCATTATTGTAATAAGATGCTGTATCTATAAGACGATAACCTTCATCTAAAGCTGAATGAATAGCAGTTATAACCTCATCACCTTCATTCGTTTTATAAACACCCAATCCTAAAATTGGTAAATGAAGACCATTATATAATTTTATTTTTGTGTCTATATCAATCATAATTTGAATTTACGAATGAATTTACAATAAATAAATCTCTTAAAAAACTAGAGACCTAAATATAAATAAGTATTAACACTCATACTTAAAGGTCTAACATCTAAAGACTGTTGTGTTACTCCCCCGTTAATAGATTCTGTTGTAGCAGAAACTGTATGACTATGATCTCCTGCATTTGATGTTTGATAAGTACCTGAAGTATCATCTGCAATATTTGTTAAATTACCATTTCTTGTCATCTCATAAGATGTATTTCCCCTATCTGTATAATTATGATTATGTGACCCTGCAACATTTGTAGAAGCTGATGCAGATAAAGTAACATTTGGAAGCTGACCTCTAGTAAGAGTTTTAGTATTAGAATTTGACAATCCTCCAAGCGTTGTATTATTCTGTACTAAATAAGCATTTGTTGCATCAGGTAAATTAGTAGAAAAACCTAAAACACTAGCTTGTGCTTGCTGAGTAGACATTAAACTACTTACTGAACGTCCGTCCAATTTAACCCAACCATTATGGTCACTAGTAATAAGGCTATACTTAATATCACCAGTTAAATTAGTTGCTACAGCAATTGTTTTCCATTCAGGTGAATTTGAAACACCATTTGATGTAAGTACCTGCACTACCTTGACTTGTAGCATTACCACCAACATTCAATTCATTAGTAACTTGTAAACTACCATTTACATGAAATGTTTTCTGAGGTGTTGAAGTATTAATACCAACCTGTGCAATTGCTATGTCCACAATTAGACTAGCAATCATAATTAATAATTGTTTTTTCATAAAGTTTTAATTATTTGTATTTCAAATTTATACAATTATGTATTATAGTTATTTAACTTTCTTTTTTTTCAGGAAAATAAATAAAAAAAGGGACTAATAAATAGTCCCTTTTATAATTAAATAAAAAATATTAAAAAATATTAAACGCAAGTTGAATATTGCCAGAGTCATTAATTGGACTCCAAGAAGCTGTAGCAGTTATAGGTAATTGATATCTACCAAAATTAAGTGTTTTACCAATAATAAAACCTACGTTTGCTAAACCTGATTTAGGTCCATAAAAGTTTTTTCCTTTATCTTCTTTTTCAGGTGATAAAGCAAATGCTCCAGCAGCATACAAATCTAAATTAACTAATTTACTTTTCACCACAGGATAAGAGGCTTGTACATAAGAAGAATAAAGATTTTTCTCATTTTCAATTCCTCTATCTCTACCATGAATCACAGTAGACCAATATAAATTTAATGGAATTTTATCAGAAATTGTATATGACACAGAAAGATCTAAAAAGTGACCTGTTTTATCTCCATTATATTCAAAAAAATCTTTATTATTCCATGTAGCATTAGTGGAATAATTATAAATATCCCAAAGAGCAAAAGTTAAATTTTTCACTGGAGAATAAGTTACATAATAATCAAATTCTCTATATTCTCCAGTTGTTCCGTATCCTCCCCAAACTCCTGCTTTTAATTTACCATCTGCCGTACCAACTCCTGCATCTATAGCAAAAACGGTAGAATTTGTAACAGCTAAACCTCTCCATAAATGCATTGTTTTTAATTGACCATGTAAATAAAATGGAGATAATTCTTGCTGAAATTCTTCATTTAAAGACACCTTGCTTTTTTCATCCTCATTTATTTTAAGATCTGCAACATCATATGACTGAGAAAAAATACTAACTGGAGTTAAAAAAACAAAAGTTAGTAATATATTTTTTAGTGAAGTTATTTTATTCATGTTGTGTGGTTTTGAAATGAATAATTATATTAACTAGACAAAAAGTTAAATAATAACGCTGCAAAAACAGCTCCTAAAATTGGTCCTAAAATTGGAATCCATGCATATCCCCAATTACTTGAACCTTTACCTTTCATTGGTAAAAGAGAATGCATAATCCTCGGCCCAAAATCACGAGCAGGATTAATTGCATAACCAGTTGTTCCTCCTAAAGATAATCCAATAGACCAAACAACGAAAGCTACTGGTAAAGCACCAACTGATCCTAATCCTAATTTCACTTCTTCTGTACCCGAAGTACCTTTAGCATCAGAAAAATAAAATACACAAAAAACCAATACAAATGTTCCCAAAATTTCAGAAAGGACATTTCTAAAATTATTTGGAATTGCTGCCCCTGTAGAAAAAACACCTAATTGAGAACTTGGATCATCTGAAGAAGCATCAAAATGATCTTTATACATTGCCCAATTTAAAAATGCTCCTATCATCGCTCCTAATAACTGAGCAAGAATAAATAATGGTACTTTAGACCATTCAAATTTATTTGCTAATGCTAAACCTACAGAAACTGCAGGATTTAAATGAGCACCACTCACAGGACCTGCAATTACAACTCCTGCAAAAACAGCCAAAGCCCAACCTGTTGTAATAACAATCCAACCAGAACCATGACCAATTGTCTTTTTCAAAGCAACGTTTGAACAAACACCACCACCTAAAAGTATTAGGACAGCAGTTCCTATTAATTCAGCTGAAAATTCATTCATAATTCAATTGATTTAATCTTCAATCCAATTTTGAGTTCTTTTTACAGCCTTATTCCAGAATTTCAATAAGTCAGCTCTTTTATCTGAATTCATCTCTGGTTTAAAAACTCTATCCTGCTTCCATTGAACTTTTATCTCATCAATATTTTTCCAATATCCAACAGCTAAACCTGCTAAATATGCAGCACCAAGAGATGTAGTTTCCAAAACTTTAGGACGAATAACTTCATTTTCAATCAAATCAGCTTGAAATTGCATTAATACATTATTCGCACAAGCTCCGCCATCTACTCTTAATTCTTTTATTTCCCCTTCAACATCAGATTTCATACTCTTAATTAAATCATCAACCTGAAATGCAATTCCTTGGATAGCTGCTTTGGCAATATGAGCCTGTGTCGTACCACGAGTAATTCCAAAAATTGCACCTCTCGCATATTGATCCCAGTAAGGAGCACCAAGACCTGTAAGAGCTGGTACAAAATAAACACCACCATTATCTTCCACAGATGCAGATAATCTTTCACTTTCTGGTGCAGATGAAATTATTTTAAGACCATCTCTCAACCACTGAATAACAGCTCCTCCTACAAAAACAGAACCTTCTAATGCATAAGTTGTTTTACCGTCTATTTGCCAAGCAACTGTCGTTAATAAATTATTTTTTGAAAAAACTGGTTTTTCACCAATATTCATTAATAAAAAACAACCTGTTCCGTATGTATTTTTAGCCATTCCTTCCTCCACACACATTTGTCCAAATAATGCAGCTTGTTGATCTCCAGCAATACCAGAAATTGGAATTTTAGTTGAAAATAACGTTGTTGATGTTGTTCCATAAATTTCACTACTACTCTTTACTTCAGGTAGCATAGATTTGGGAATATCAAATAAATTTAACAATTCATCATCCCACTCCATTGTATTAATGTTATAAAGAAGTGTTCTTGAAGCATTAGAAACATCCGTAATATGCATTTTTCCTCTAGTAAATTTCCATACAAGCCAACTATCTACAGTTCCAAAACATAATTTCCCTTGTTCTGCTTTTTCTCTTGCTCCATCAACATTATCTAAAACCCATTTAATCTTTGTAGCACAAAAATATGAATCAATAACAAGACCTGTCTTTTCTTGTATAATATCTTTATACCCTTTTTCTTTTAATGAGTCACAGTATTTTGATGTTCTTCTATCTTGCCAAACAATTGCATTATAAATAGGATCTCCTGTTACCCTATCCCATACTATAGTTGTTTCCCTTTGATTTGTAATACCTATAGCTGCGATATTAGTTCCATTTAAATCTGATTTAGCTACAGATTCAGCAGCTACTGAAGATTGTGTATACCAAATTTCATTTGGATCATGTTCTACCCAACCTGGCTGGGGAAATATTTGCTGAAAATCTTTTTGAGATATCGCTACAATTTCTCCATCATGATTATAAATAATAGCTCTCGAACTAGTTGTACCTTGATCTAATGCAAGAATAAATTTTTCGTGTGTTTCCATTTTTTGTGGTTTTTATTTTTTTTCTTCTTATAATTGATATATTTTTGCTAATTGAGCAAATTCATTTACTTCTTTTTGAATCCATTGTTCATCTTTACCTAACTCTTGAGCCATAATTGTTGCTACTTTATGAGAAACTTCAACTGCTCCTTTTGCATCTAATAATAAAAGTCGAAGTCTACGAGCTAAAACATCTTCTAATTTATATGCTAATTCATTTCTTACAGCAAAAACAACACAAGCATATGTGTAATCATATTTTGGCAATAATTTTTCAGCATACTGAGGGTTTTCTTTTTCCAATTTCAATATCTCTGATCTATCAGAACCATAAAAATGTAAATCTTTTTCAAAGTTGACATTTTCTTCATATCCATGTATTTTTAATTGCTCAGTTTTACAACTTACTGAAGGAACTTTATTCAATTGAATAATTTTATCAATTGTATCTTGTCCCATTCTTCTAAATGTTGTCCATTTCCCACCTATAATTGTTACTAATCCACTATCAGAAACTAAGATTTTATGACTACGAGAAATCTCTTTAGTGTTTTTCCCTTCACCTTGTGGTGCAGCTAAAGGACGTAAACCAGCAAAAATAGCTTGCACATCATCTTTAGTCGGTTTTCCTACTAAATATTGTTGAGCTGTAGTTAAGATAAAATTAATTTCTTCATCTAAAGCTCGTGGTTCTAATTCTGCATGATCTCTAAGCGTATCAGTTGTTCCTAGAATTAATTTATCATACCATGGTACAGCAAATAATACACGACCATCACTAGTTTTAGGAATCATTAAAGCATTTTCACCTGGCAAGAATTTTTTGTCAATTGTTATATGAACACCCTGACTTGGTCTTACTAGATGAGGTGAATTAGGTTTATCAAATTGCAAAATATTATCAGCATAAACTCCTGTTGCATTAATAACTGCTTTAGCATTTAATTCATATACTTCTTCCGTATCTTCTGTTTTTATTTTTACTCCAGAAAGTTTTCCTTTCGAATCTTTTAAAAGACCTACAACTTTTGTATAATTTAAAACACAAGCACCATTTTCTATAGCTGTCTGAGCTATATTTAGGGCTAATCTTGAATCATCAAATTGACCATCTTGATACACTACTCCTCCTTTTAAACCATTAGGTTTTACTGTAGAAAGTAATTTCAATGTATTTTTTGAATTAACGTATCTTGATTTTCCTAAACTTAATTTCCCAGCTAAAAAATCATAAAACTTTAAACCAACCGTATACATAATATTATCAAAATACGAGTAATTAGGAATTACAAAAGAAGTATTTCTTGTAAGATGAGGTGCATTTTTTAATAATAGACCTCTTTCATGACAAGCCTCTTTTACTAAACCAATATCACCTTGTGCCATATATCGAACCCCTCCATGTAAAAGCTTAGTTGCTTTACTTGAAGTCCCTTTTGCAAAATCAGCTTGTTCAACTAATAAAGTCTTATATCCTCTAGTAGCAGCATCCATTGCACATCCAAGACCAGTGGCTCCTCCACCGATTATTATAACATCCCAATCTTTTGTTGATGCTATTTGTTTTAATAAAGAGCTTCTTTTCATAATAAAAACATTTCGAAATCAAAAATAATAAAAAAAAACAAATAAGAAATAAATAAAAACTATTTTTAATGTAAAAAGAAATAATTATATGTAAAAACTTTATTAAATTTGAGTAGATTTTAAAACATAAATGATGATAGAATTTGAAACAATGGCGCAAAGACATAATTATATTTTAGATCAATTAGAGAAAAATGAAGTCGTTAAAATATCTGATTTAGCAAAAAAACTTGATATATCTATTGTCACAATCAGAAAAGACATTAAAACATTAGAAAACATGAACTTAATATACAAAGCTCATGGTTTAATATATAAAAACAATCCCTATACACAAGATATAAATGTAAACGAAAAAAGCTTATTAAATGTTGAACAAAAGAGAGATATAGCAAAATTTGCTGCATCTTTAATTGAACCAAATGATGCAATTTTAATAGCTTCGGGAACAACTGTTTTACAATTTGCTCAGGCTATAAACGTAACAAATGGAAAGTTAACAGTTGTAACTTCTGCAATGAACGTTGCATTAGCTCTTAGTGGTAAAGCTAATATTGAAGTAATACAATTAGGTGGTGTTGTTCGACCAAACTCTACATCTGTTGTTGGACCTTATGCTGAAGATACATTGAAAAAACTTTCTTTTTCTAAATTATTTCTTGGAATTGATGGTATTGATACAGATTACGGATTAACAACCTCTAATTTACTCGAAGCCAATTTAAATCATCTTATGATAAAAGCTTCTCAAAAAACAATTGTATTAACTGATTATAGTAAATTCGGAAAAAAAGGTTTTGGTAAAATATGTAATCTTAATGAAATTGACCATATTATAACTGACTCTAGAATTACAGAAAAAGCAAAAGAAGATATTGATAAACTTGGAGTAAAATTAACTATTGTTTAATAATATTTCTTTTTGTTTCTTTTAATAAAAAAACCTTGATAACAATTGTTATCAAGGTTTTTTTATTATTATTTTAATTTTAATGCAATAATATATTGTTTTTTCTTTTACTTACATGACTGTAAGCATAATAACAACTGTACAATATAAATAATACAAAGAAGAAACAAAGCACAGGTAAATAAATTGACATAAATATCAAAATTACAGAACAAAGTGTTTCTACTGTACTAATTACAAAATTCCCTTCTCCTCTTGTAGTTATTGTTGATACATCTCTTGCTGCTGTCATAGTTGCAGAAATAAAGAAAGAAACTCCTCCTCCAATAACTATAGCTAATACCCAAGAAAGGTATTCATTAATCACCTCTGGTAATACAATTTTAAAAATAAATATCCCTGCAATTGCAGCTAAGAGCACAGATAATTTATCTAAAAAATTATCTAAAATAGGAATATAATATACTACTATTTCTACAGCGGCTAATAATCCTAAAATCATCATCGTTGTATCAGTTCCAATCCAACTCCAATTATCAGAAATATTTAAATCAATACTTCCTGAATCGGTTAATAAACTTACAATGAAAAGTGGTAAGAATATTCTAAAACCAGTTGCAGCTACTAAACCAATACCTATGAGTATTGGTAAGAGAAAATTTGTTGATAATAATTCGTTCATTTTTTATGTTTTTAACAGTTTTGATTACTTAAATTTACAAAAAAAATACTTAATAATTATCATTTTTTTCTTTCCTTTGCATCCGATTAAGAGAAACCAAGTACTGCAAAGTACTTTTTTTGTATAAATAAACCTAAATGTTTGAGTTACATCTAAATAATCGAATAATAAATCAATCATTTTTTAAATGCATCGATAATTATTTCTTTTCTCAAAATCAATCAACCAAAACTTCTTCACGACAACATTTAAAATTTTGCAAGAATCGATTTCTTTTTATTTTAATTTCTGATAGGAAAATTTTATCTTTAAGGAAATTTTACGAGAACTCTTGCAATGGAAACATCAAACGAAATTAAAAAAAATAATAAAACAAAAATGCTAGTAATAGGAATTGCAGGAGGAACAGGTTCGGGAAAAACAACTGTTGTAAATAATATTTTAAGAGATCTTAACGCGGAAAGCGTTATCGTTATTTCTCAAGATAATTATTATAAAGATCATCCTGAATTATCTTTTGATGAACGTTCTAAGATCAATTTTGATCACCCAAGATCAATTGATTTCGAATTACTAAAAGAACATGTCGCTTTATTGAAAAATGGCGTATCAATAGAACAACCTGTCTATTCGTTTATTACGCATAGTCGCAAGGAAGAAACGATTTTAACACATCCACAATCGGTTATTATTGTAGAAGGAATTTTGGTATTGACTGACCCAGATTTACGCGATTTATTTGATGTAAAAATCTTTGTTCATGCAGATTCTGATGAGCGTTTAATTCGTCGTGTACGTCGTGATATCCAAGAACGTGGACGCGATTTGGATGAAGTTTTAACGCGTTATCAAAAAACGTTAAAACCTATGCATCAGCAATTTATAGAACCATCTAAAAACTATGCAGACATTATTATTCCGAATATGAAAAAGAAAAATTCTGTCGCAATCAAAGTTTTATCAACTGTAATTAAAGAAAAACTCAACTCGAAAACTACTGTATAATGAAAGAAAAATCGGAAGAAATCTTTGACAAAGAACTTACACCAGAAGTACCGAAAAGAAAAATTAAGGATACACGTGTATTCAAATTTGTTTGGAATCGTTACTTTGTTCTAACGGTTGCGTTTGCTGTTTGGATGATTTTTTTCGACCAAAATTCTTTTTTCGTACATCGCGAGTTGGATAAACAAATCAAATTATTAGAAGTTGATCAACAATATTACCAAGAACACTTGGATACTGAGTCTGAAAAATTAAATCAACTAAATAGTAATCCTGCTGAAATTGAAAGGATTGCAAGAGAAAAGCATTTCTTGAAAAAAGATGATGAAGATATTTTTATCATTCAGCAAGAAAAAGTTACGAAGCCGCAAAATAAAGAAAATGAGTAAGTTATTTGAAAATTTTGATTCTATTTCTGAAAAAGAATGGAAAAATAAAGTTCAAGTCGAGCTAAAAGGTTTAGAATATAATGAAACTTTGGTTTGGGGAACGAACGATCAAATAAATGTAAAACCATTATATACAAAGGATGATGTCGATTATTCGGCTGTACAACCATTACCAAAATCCTCAAAAGATTGGAAAATTATTTCGAAATATACTGGAAATAAAAACCAAGATTACAGCTTTTTGTATGGATATTTGATTAATCAAAATCAAATTGATTCATCGTTAGAACTTCCTAATTATCTAGATTTATTTATTAAATATAATGGAACTTCTGATTTAAAATCGCTTGAAAATCTTCCAAATCTGAAATATTTAGATTTAGATATTTATGGATATTTGGCACAGAATGGACTTTGGCAAAATGATTCAGAAAAAGCATCAAAAGAATTGGTGAAAGAAGCTTTGGCATTGAAAAATTTCGAAAAAGTAATTTCAATTCAAGGAGATGTTTATCAAAATGCTGGAGCAAATCATGTTCAACAAATTGCGATTACACTTGCACATGCAGTAGAATATTTAGAAAATTTTGGAGCTGATATTGCGGACAAAATTTATTTTAAATTTGCTGTTGGAAGTAATTATTTCTTCGAAGTTGCGAAATTAAGAGCATTTCGCTTTTTATGGAAAATGATTTTGGAGCAATATAATAAAGAAAGTGAAGCATTTATTTTCACTTCAACATCCGATCGCAATAAATCTAAATTAGATATTTACAACAACGTTATTCGCTCTACAATAGAAGCTTCTTCGGCTATCTTCGGATCAAGTGACGCTATTTTTGTTGGATCATATGATGAAGTTAATAAAGAGTCTGATTTTGGATTAGAATTAGCCGCAAAACAACAATTATTGTTACAAAAAGAATCTTATTTGAATCAATTTACTGATCCTGCTGCTGGTTCTTTCTACATTGAAAGTTTGACAAATCAAATGGCTGAAAATGCGTTAGAATTGTTTAAAACAATACAAAATGTTGGTGGTTTTGTGAATGCTTTACAAAATGAAACTATTCAAGATTTTATTTACACAAGCGCGAAAAAAGAGCAAAAAGATTTCGATGAGCAAACCATTAAATTAATTGGTGTAAACAAATTTAGAAACCCTGCAGATGTGATTGAGAAATCGCCAAAAGAAAAAGTGGTAAAACAAGCACTTTTTGTTCCGATTGTTCCAACTCGTTTGGCAGAAAAAGAAGAAAAAAAATAGTTTTTACATGAATTGGATGCCAATTTCATTAAAAGAACTTAATAATATAATCGAAACTTCAGTAGCTGTGATGGATACTGAAGTTTTGTGTTTAATAAAATAATATTTTACGTCAAAAAATAACATTTTGAATCCAACTATTTTAACAAAAGAATTTCAAGATTATCTGAAAATAATCGAACATGAAGACATCAAATCTATAGGTTTGAAAAAATCGTTGTTTGAAGAAATTTCTTCTGCTGAAATTGCACAACAATTGAAAGGAATTCAAGTTTCAAAACATAAATTTCCAACACTTTATTCGACAGAAAATATTTATTTTCCGCCTTCAATTAATTTGGAACAAGCAAGTTCAGAAGCTACAGCAAATTATAAATCAACTTTAGTTAAAGGAAAAAATTTGATTGATTTAACTGCAGGTTTTGGAATTGACACTATGGCTTTTGCAAAGAATTTTGAAAAAGTATATCACATCGAACAAAATCCTGAATTGAGTGAGATTGTACAACATAATGCTAAAATTTTAGCATCAAATTTAGAAACCTACACAGGAACTTTTCAATCTTTTTTTGAAGAAAATCCTACGTTAAAATTTGATGTGATTTATCTTGATCCAGCAAGAAGAAATTCGAGCGGAAGAAAATTTATTTTAGAAGATTTAGAGCCAAATATTTTAGAATGGATTCCAACTTTTTACGAAAAAACGGAGAAAATTATCATCAAGCTTTCGCCTTTATTGGACATCACTTCTACCCTACAACAAATTGATTCAATTTTTGAAATACACATTGTTGCATTAAAAAATGAAGTGAAAGATTTTCTAATCATTTTAGATAAAAATTCTTCAACAAAAAACCCTTTGATAAAAGCTGTTAATTTAGAAAATAATCAATCCGAATTTTCTTTTCATTTTGAAGAAGAATATAGTGCGAATGCAAGTTTTGGAGGAATTCAACGTTATATTTACGAACCAAATGTTGCGATTCTAAAAACTGGTGCTTTCAAATTATTGAGCGAAAAATTCAATCTTCATAAACTTCATCAGAATACTCATTTGTATACTTCGAATGAACTTTTAGAGAATTTTCCTGGAAAAATTTACTTGATTGAAGAAGAAATTAAAAATCAAAAAAAAGAAATTCTAAAAACAAAAGCGAATTTATTAGTCAAAAATTACAATCAGCCAATAGACGTTATCAAGAAAAAATTCAAAATTATTGATGGCGGTACAACAACTTTAATTTTTACTCAAAGCATTGATGGGTTTCATATTCTAAAAACTTCACGAGTTTAGTTGGGTTTCGAAAAAAGTTGTGTTAATTTTATACAACAATTTTCAACCTTAAAAAATTACACTTGAAAATCATCAATAAAATTGAAAACTTTATCTACGGAGAAGCGCTTTCAGATGGCTTAAAAACTTCCTTAGCGATTATCATTCCGCCTATCGTAGCCAGCTTGTTTGGCGATTTATATGCCGGTGTAACGATAAGTCTTGGTGCAGTTTTAGCACACATGACGGATACACCTGGTCCATTTAAAGAACGCCGAAACCTGATGTGGCTTTCCGTGCTCTTGATTTTCCTTGTTTCATATTTCACCAAAACGATTAACAGTTACCCAATATTTCTAGGTATTTGTTTAACACTTATCGTATTCTTTTCTAACATGTTAACCGTTTGGGGACAACGTACAAGTGCGCTTGGAATGGTCATTATGATGTCAATGGTAATGAATATGAATGATTTACGACATGAGTTAAGTCCTCTTCATATTGCACTTTTTGTGACTGCTGGAGCAGCTTGGTACACTATTTTTAGCCTAGCTATTAGTACCTTTCGTCCTTATCGTATGGCGCAGCAAAACTTAGCTGACACAATGATTCATATTTCTGAATACATTCGAATCAAGGCTTCTATGTTTGATAAAGATTCAAATTACGATGATATTATCAAAAAATTAATCGATGAACATGTTGTAATTAACGAAAAACAAAGTTTAGTTCGTGAATTAGTTTTTTCGAACAAAAAATTGGTAAAAGACCAGACACCAATTGGGCGTTCGATTGTGTTTATTTTCTCTGATTTGGTGGATATATTTGAGAATGTAACAGCAAATCAATACGATTATGTAAAAATTCGAGAAGTTTACGGTGATACAAAAGCAATGCGCAAAATCTATAATTTAATGAATAAATTAGCGCATGAGCTTAAAATGATTGCTTATCATATTAACTCGAACAAACGTCCTAAACAACCTACTTTTGACTTTGAAGTTGAGTTGAAAAAGATTGATGATGCCATCAAAGAATTATATGCAGAAGGACAAAAACCAATCGTTTTATCTAAAATTTATATCAATCTAAAGCAAATTGTTTATAAAATAGAGTTTATCCATAAATTTTTCTATGATGATTCGTTCACAGAAAAAAAGAAAAATCCACTGGATCATGCCGAACATTTTGAACCTACAGTTGATTATTCTTTACGAAAATTAAAAGATCATCTGAATCTAAAATCTTCAATTTTTAGACATGCAATTCGTGCATCAATTGTAATGTTATTAGCTTATGGCGTCACATTTATTATTCCAATGACTTATCATAGTTACTGGATTTTGATGACAGTTTTAGTAATTTTAAAACCTGGTTTTAGTGTAACAAAAAAACGAAACTTTCAGCGTTTGAAAGGAACAATTGGCGGTGGATTAGTTGGAGTTTTAATATTATTGATAATTCCTCAACACAGTATCCGATTTGCTTTAATGCTTATTTTCATGTTAATGGCCTACACTTTTATTCGTCACAAATATGCAATTGGTACATTTTACTTAACCGCGTATATTCTTATTTCGTTTAGTTTTTATTCGCAAAAAGATTCATTGTATATTATTCAAGAACGTTTTATTGATACACTTGTTGGAGGATTTATGGCGTTTATTTCGAGTTATTTGATTTTACCAACTTGGGAAAAAAATAATATGAACGAATATATTCAAAAAGCATTGATTGCAAATTATGAGTTTATTTATTTGGTTTTTAAAAAATTAGCAGACAACGAAGTTTCTACAACAGATTATAAATTAGCTAGAAAAGATGTTTTTATTGCAATGGCAAATATTAATTCAGTTTTTCAACGTGTAATTTCTGAACCGAAAGGAAAACAAGAAAATGCTAACGTACTGAATAAATTCACCATTTTCAACCAGTCATTTGTCTCATATTCAGTTGGTTTAGTTAAAATTTTAAAGAAAAACAATTCTGTTATTTTAACTTCAGAACACATTCGATTGATGAAGAAAATTTTGCAATTATTGTTACAAAACATTCGGCTTTATGGCGAATATGAAACAGAAAATTTACCTAAAACAATAGAATTTGGAGAAAAAACTGTTGCATATACTGAAATTGAAACAGAGGCTTTGCAAAATGATTCTGAACTGATTGAAGATCTATTAGAGTATTTATACGAGATTGCTTACGATTTCACAAAAGTTGGTCACGTTTTTGTGAAAGAACAACCGTTAAAAGAATAATAAATGACAATCATTCAACTGTTTAAAAATCTACGTCCATTTGTAAAACCTTATCGTTCTTTGGTTGTCGCAACTTTGCTCCTAACCTTAGTTGGATCTTTTACGTCACAGGTAAACGCCCTTATTTTACAGTATACCGTAGATTCTATAAATGGTTTGGTTGAAGCTGGAAAAGGATTAAAAGAAGGTCTGAAAATCATTTCGTTTATTTCAATTGTTTTGATGACAAAAGAAATCTTGAATGCTTTTATCACATTTGGTCAAAAATATTATGGTGAAAAGCTTAGAATCTTAGTTTCACAAGATTTAGCACAAACCATTATCGAAAAGATTTTGACGTATAGAATGGCATTTTATACAAATCAAGATAATCAAGCAGGAAAACTTCAAACCCGTATTGACAGAGGAATTGAAAGTTTGACACGTTTAGTTCAAAACTTTTTTATCGATATTCTTCCACTTTTTGCCAATTCAATTGTTGCTTTAATTTTAATGTTCAATGCTAATTTTTATGTTGGATTGGTTGGACTTTGTATCGTTCCAATTTATTTCATTATTACACAACAACAAGCTAAAAAGCTGAGTGGTTGGCGACGTAACCTAAGAGGTTATCGTGAACAAAAATCGCAAGGAATTATCAGCATAATTGATTCAATCACAGTAATTAAATCATTTAACCGAGAAGATATCGAAGGTAAAAAACAACTTGCTTTGCAAAAAGAATTGACGAATAATCAAATGCAAACACGTAAAACAAGCTTCTTTTTTGATGGTTTAAAATCCTTTATCGAGCAATTTGGCGTGGTGATTATCATCATTTTAACTTCATATTTGGTTCTGGACGGACAAATGACAATTGGCGCAATTATGTTTCATATTTTGTTGTTCAACAACGTTTCTGCTCCTATCCGTCAACTGCATCGTATTTATGATGAAATGAATGATGCCATGATTTATTCCGAAAGTTTCTTTTCTATTTTAAAAGCGGATGACGAAAAAGAATCATCTGGAAATTATATTCCAACAAAATTGAAAGGTAAATTCGAAATCCAAAATGTTGACTTTTCTTATCCAAATGGTTACAAAGCCTTGAAAAATATCAACATGACAATTCAACCCAATAAAATTACAGCTTTGGTTGGTTTGTCTGGCGCTGGAAAAAGTACAGTGATTAATTTGTTAGATAAATTTTATCAACCTGATTCTGGAAAAATTGTACTTGACGGAATTGATTTAGAAGAATATGACACACAATTTTTACGCGATAATATTGGATTGGTTTTACAAAAAAATCACATTTTTAATGGAACGATTGAAGAAAATATTCGTTATGGAAATGTAAACGCAACTTTCGAAGAAATAGAAGATGCCGCAAAACGTGCTTATATTCACGAACAAATTATGGATTTGCCAGAAGCTTATCAATCCAAAGCCTTATTGTTATCTGGTGGTCAACAGCAACGTATCGCCATAGCACGTATGTTTCTAAAAAATCCCCCAATTATTTTCTTGGACGAACCTACTGCAAGTTTGGATGCAATTGCCACGGAACAGATTAAAAATAGTTTGGATGCCATCAAAAAAGATCGAACAGTTATCATTATTTCGCATAGTATTTCTCAAATTATCGATGCCGATTATACGTACGTGATGAAACAAGGCGAAGTTGTAGAAAACGGGATTCATGAAGATGTGTACAAAATGAACGGTACTTATAAAGAGATTTTTGATGCAATGGCAAAAAGCTTAAACATTGAAAAAATTGCCAAAACTTTTGACGATGAAGAAGAAGAAAATTATTAGCAATAATTTTATTATAAAACATTATAAATCACTACCTTTAAAGAGGTAATAGGATAGTGTATGAAAAAATTAGTTTATTTTATTGTTGGGGTATTGTTTTTTACCCAATCTTGCGAGCAAAAAAAAGAAGCTCCAAAAGAATTAGCACTTAATACGGTAACTTACGAAAATGCTTTAGACGTTCCTGTAAACAAAGTTGGTGTTCTCATTAACATAGATTCTCTTGGTTTTTTTGATCATAATTCTCAAAATTTAGATCAAAACATTGATTCAAAATCAATTGAAAATCAGCTTAAACAAATAAATTCTAAATTTGATATTGTAAAAATAATTCGTGATAAATCTGAGAAAATATTAAACGATAACAAGTATACTTATCAAATGATTGATAAATTTGATAAAAACTTAGTTCCAAATGAATTAATCACAAAGGAAAATGTAAATCAAGTTAAATTTAATGATTTAAAAAAAGCGATTAATCAAGATGATTTAGTTTTGATTAATGTAAAATCGGGTCTTGATTATGATCCTGCCAACAAACAGAAATACATCGCAAAAACATATGTCTATATTAATATTTTAGACCTTAAAAATAATGCTTTAAAATATAGCGAAACAATTGGTGGAACTAAATATATAGACGAAACAATCAATAAAAGTACGACGGATTATTTAGAGAAAATGATGAAAGAATCATTAAACGAAACGTTGGATATTATTGATAATAAATATTAAATACATTGAACTATGCGCCATTTTTTTGGCAACTTTTGGAAGTCCTGAACCCTTAAAAAGTTTCAGGATTTTTATTTTTAATGACATTCTAATATTGACTTTTATTCATGGTATATTTTTTGTTAATTTTATGCTAAAATTATAGGATGCCTATTATACGATATTTATCTTTTATTCCATTATTGACTTCTATTTCGGGATTTGCACAACAATTGATTGATCCGCAACTTCGATTGCCTGTTGAAAAAGCGATTGAGTCGAGTTACGAATTAAAAAATAAACAATTGGAAGTCGAGAAAAACAATTACCAATATAACGAAGTAAAAGGTAAACAACAACCAAGTTTATCTGCAATTGCGCTGGGTGGTTATCTAAACTCGAACGGAATTATCGATATTCCAACCAAATCAATCGATATTTTGTCAACAGAATTGTTTTCGGGTAATCAAAGATTCAATACCTCAGCAGGATTATTTACTGTGGGAGTTAACGCTACTCAAATTATATTTTCGGGATTACAAATTCCAAATGCGTTGAATGCTATTCAGGAAAAAAGTACTGCTTTAGATTATTTGAAAGAAGCCGAAAAAGAAACTATAACCAAAGATATTTTACAAACTTATGATCAATTGATGTTATTGGTCAAAGTAGAAGAATTAATTTCAAATTCTGCAAAACGATTGGATAAAGAACATCTTAAAGTGCAGAAAGCAATTCAAAATGGTTTAGCTATTCCATACGATCGTGAAAAAATAAAATTAGCAATGCTAGAATTAGAAGCTCGACAAGTAGAACTGAATGGTAATCGACAATTACTGTACAAAAAATTAGAAACTTTAACGCATCTGTCTGAAAAAGATCTTCAACAAATTCAATATGAACTTACCCCAATTGACATTCTTGCTTCAAGCTATACTTTAGAAAATAAAAAAGAGTTGAAAGCACTTGAACACTCTGTGAAAGCTTACGAATTTCTGTATCAAAAGGAAAAAGGTTCACATTTACCGCAAGTTTTTGCATTCGCGAATACCAATTACACCTCAATTTTTGGAAGTCATTTCAAATTAAAAGATGGTGATGTATTAGGTGATGTTAATTTAAAAATGAACCAATTTTCGATGTTCCCTAATATTTTGATTGGTATTGGCGCAAAGTGGGAATTGTTGGATGGCGGACAACATAAAAATAAATTAGCACAAGCAAAAACTGACATTTTAATAAATGAAAACAAGTTACAAGATTCCCAAGAAAAACTGAATTTATTATTAAGTAAAAACAAAATTGATTACGAAACTTCTACTGAAAAATTAAAAGTAAATAATCAACAAAATACCATTGCAACAAATAATT
Source organism: Empedobacter sp. GD03861 (assembly GCF_029840885.1). Lineage (NCBI taxonomy): Bacteria > Pseudomonadati > Bacteroidota > Flavobacteriia > Flavobacteriales > Weeksellaceae > Empedobacter > Empedobacter sp. GD03861. The sequence continues at coordinate 19,987 of NZ_JAOCDJ010000007.1, read as the reverse complement.
TAGAAATCGCTTCAAGACGATTTCAAGAAGGATTAATAGATGTAACCGAGCGTTTGGCTGCTGAAAATGATTATTACAAAGCCAATCTAGGTTATTATGCTCAAATCTTAGATCAACGCTCTAAAACCTACGAATTACTTCAAACATCTGGAGAATTATTTAATCAATTATCAAATTAGAATCATGAAAAATACATTATCCTATATTTTTGCTTTAAGCGGATTAATTCTTTTTACAAATTGTAAATCATCTAACAAAGAAAATAAAAAAGAAGAGCAAACTATTTTTCAAGGTAAAATTGAGCGCGATCAAATTAGTGTTGTAACAAAAATCCCAGGAAAAATAGATCAAATATTAGTTCACGAAGGCGATGAAGTAAAAAAAGGACAAACGCTTTTTGTTTTACAATTACCAGAAGTTGACGCGAAGAAAAGTCAAGCTGAAGGCGCAGTAAATTCTGCCGAAGCTCAATATGAAATGGCTAAAAAAGGTGCAACAGATAATCAATTGAAACAATTGCGTGCAAAAGTTGCTGGCTTGAAAGAACAATTAGATTATGCAGAAAAATCAAATCATAGATTAAAAAATATGCTTCGAGATAGTCTTGTTCCGCAACAAAGTTATGATGAAGTTTATGCTAAATATCAAGGTGCTAAAAATCAATATTTAGCTGCAAAAGCGGAATTAGCTGATGCCGAAAATGGAGCGCGTGTAGAACAACAACAAATGGCTTTGGGACAAAAAGAGCGTGCTTTGGGAGCTTTGCAAGAAGTAGATGTTGCTGAGGCGGAAAGACACATCAAAGCACCACAAGACATGACGGTTGAAACAATTAATCTAAAAGTTGGAGAATTAGCTTTGGCTGGATATTCTATTGCAAACGGAATTTTGGAAGAAACTACATTTTTTAGATTTACAATTCCTGAGAATAAAATCGGGCAATTGCAAAAAAATCAAATCGTCAATTTAAAAGTTCCTTATAAAAATAATATGGTTTTGAAAGGTAAAATTGTTTCGATAAAAGTTCTTAATTCGTATGCAAATATTTCGACTGCTTATCCTGATATTGATCAACAACAATCGCAATATGAAGTGAAAGTTGTTCCTGTTGACTATAAACAAGCTGCTCAACTATTGACAAAAGCAAATGTAATTTTGGATCTTAACGCTAAATAAATTCTGATGAAAACGATTTTTCATTTAATTATACGAGAATTCAAACTTTTCTTCAAGAATCCTGTTTTACCAATTTTATTCTTGGGAGCACCTATTATGTATGGTGTTCTGATCGGAAATGTTTATAAAAAAGGAAATGTAACCAATTTACCAATTATTGTTGTAGACGAAGATCATACGATGACAAGTCAGAAAATTATTCAGATGTTAGATGAAAATGAATCGGTGAAAGTTGCTGAAGTTTTACCTTCAACATTTGATTCTAAGAATAAAGCTTTAGCAATCGGAGCTGAAGTTGTGGTTGTTATTCCTCGAAACTTTCAGTCTGATGTACAACAAAAAAAATTACCCGAAATTGCTTATTTTGTAAATGCTTCAAACACGTTAACTTCTAATACAGCAGCAATCGCAATTACGACAGTTCTAACAACAATGAAAGCCGGAATTTCAATAGAAACAGCTCGAAAACAAGGCGTTCCAGAATATATTGCAACACAAAGCTACGAACCGTTCAAATCTACCATGATTCGCCAAAATATCAGAAGTGGAAACTATTTATATTTTATGCTTCCAGGTGTTTTATTAACCGTTTTGCAACAGGTTTTATTATTAGGTTTAGCACTTTCATTTGCTTCAGAATTTGAGAACAGAACATTTAATGAATTAATCTCAAAATCATCTAATCCGTTTACCATTTTATTCGTCAAAACTTTTCCTTATTTATTTATGTCAGTATTTATATATATGCTGTATTATTGGTTCGGAATGTTTTATGACATGAAATTAGAAACCGAATTTTGGCCATTTTTCACTTCTTCTCTTGCATTCATTTTAGCCGTTTGCTTTTTAGGATTTTTAGTCAGCATTCTCCTTCCAAGCCAACTAAAAGCAACTGAAGTTTTGATGGTTGTTGCAACACCAAGTTTCATTTTAAGTGGATTTACATGGCCTTTAAGTCAAATGCCAAAATGGATTCAAGCAATTGCAGATTGCATTCCATTAACACATTATTTGAAAATATTCCGAATACTTTTCATCGAAAAAGGCGATCCTGCGTTAATTCAACCACATTTAAATAATCTAATTGTAATAGGAAGTATTTGCTTTGTCTTATCTTTGGCTATTCTAATCGTTAAAATAAGAAAAGCTAAACAATCGATGAAACAAATCGAAACAGAAAAGATTTAGCATCTTTTTTTAATTTACAAAACAGATAATAAACTATGAATTTTCTTACAGTTGAAAATCTAACCAAATCATACGGAATCAGAACTTTATTTGAAGATGTAAATTTTCATGTAAATGAAGGAGACCAAATCGCATTCGTAGCAAAAAATGGAAGTGGAAAATCTACTTTACTTAAAATTTTAGCTGGATTAGAAACTGCCGATTCTGGCGAAGTTCGTCCAAATAAAGGTGTTAAAATCTTGATGTTGGATCAAAGTGATGACTTTGACGAAAACTTGAAAAGTGAAGAATATATTTTCAATCATTCGAATGAAGTTTTAGATGTTGTTCGTCAATATGAAAACATGATCGAAAATGACCCAACAAATCCTGATTTAATTGATTTAATGGGAAAAATGGATGTTTTAGATGCATGGAAAGTTGAGCCAACAATCAAAGAAATTTTATCAAAATTGAAGATTGATTTCTTGGATCAAAAAATTGGAAAACTTTCTGGAGGTCAGCGCAAACGTATTTCTTTAGCAAAATTTTTGATTGATTTAAGTTTCGAAACTGGATATGTTCTTTTGATTTTAGATGAGCCTACCAACCATCTGGATATTGAAATGGTGGAATGGCTTGAATATTTCTTGAACAAAGAAAACAAAACATTGATTTTGGTTACGCACGATCGTTATTTCTTAGATGCAATTTGTACCAAAATTCTCGAAATGGAGGACAAAACATTGTATGTACATTCGGGAAATTACGAAACTTATATTACGAACAAAGCATTGCGTATCGAAAATCAAAATGCGACAATTGACAAAGCGAAAAACCTTTATCGTAAGGAGATTGAATGGATGCGTCGACAACCGCAAGCTCGTACAACAAAATCTAAATCTCGTATTGACGCGTTTTATGATACTGAAAAAGTTGCTAAACATAAAATTATTGATCAACAAGTAAAATTAGAGATGGTGATGACGCGTTTGGGGCAAAAAATCATCGAAATGGAACATGTTTCGAAAGCATTTGGGAAAAAGAAAATTTTAGATGATTTCTCTTATATTTTCGCTCGTGGTGGAAAAATTGGTTTAGTCGGAAAAAATGGTGTTGGAAAAACCACTTTCTTGAAAATGTTAGAAGGAATCGAAACGATGGATTCTGGAACAATTGAACGTGGAGAAACCTTAAATATTGGACACTTTAAACAAGATGGAATAGAATTTAAAGGCGACGAACGTGTCATTGAGTTTGTGAAAGATATTGCAGATTTTTTCCCTCTTTCTAATGGAAAAGAAATGCGTGCAGAACAGTTCTTAGAAATGTTTTTATTTACGCCAGAACAACAACATACTTTTATCTCAAAGTTGAGTGGTGGAGAGAAAAAACGTCTCCAATTATTAGCAATTTTGTATAAAAATCCTAACTTTTTGATTCTCGATGAGCCAACAAACGATTTAGATTTACCTACTTTAACGGTTCTTGAAAGTTTCTTAGAAGAATATCAAGGTTGTTTATTAGTTGTTTCCCACGATAGATATTTTATGGATAAAGTGGTCGATGAATTGATGATTTTTGAAGGCGAAGGAAAAATTTCTCGTTATATGGGAACATATACAGAATATCACATCGAGAATAAAAACAAGCCTGTAACTGACGATAAAAAGGTTGAAAAAGAAATCGTTATTCAGGAAAAAGTTGAATCGAAAGAGAAGATTGTAGAGACAAAACCAAAAAAATTATCGTTTAAAGAACAACGAGAATTAGAAGAAATTAATAAATCTTTACCAATTCTTGAAGCCAAAAAAGAAGAATTAACAAATTTACTTTCCGACCCAAATTTAGGTTATGACAAAATCGCAACTATTGGAGATGAACTACAAAAAATTGTAGATGAATTAGAGGAAAAAGAATTCCGTTGGTTAGAATTATCCGAATAAAAATATTGAAAAGGAACTTTTTTGAGTTCCTTTTTTTGTTTTTAAAATTTATGCCTATATTTACTCTATCAATCATCAGGAGTTTCTGAAAAATCAGAACACCAACCGAGCCAAAACCGCGCTACGGTGGTATAGAATGAGGGCAAACGCCAAAATAAAAGGTTATTCTCCACTCTATCCTGTTGTTTTTATCATTAAAAAATTAAAACAATGGAAAATCTAAAAAATGAATTTGTCGTATTATTTCGTGAATTAACTGACAACGAATTAATCGAACGCTTTAATCAAAATGTAGGAACAGTTCTTGGAATTCTGCAAGAAGATGTTATGTCAAAACATTATTCAACGAATTACAATACCGTAATTTTGATTGCACAACCATAGAAAGAGGAAACACATTTTCGCTTCAACATCATGTAATATTAGTTGAAAATAGATTAGAATATTTAGATTAAACATAAAAAAAGGAAAACTTGAAACAAGTTCTCCTTTTTATTTTATGGTAGATAATATTACTTACTCTGCTCTTTTATAAAATCATTAATCGTAACATTTAATCGTTTATTTCGGATATCTTTTTCAAAACGAATTGGTTCAGCAACACGTTCAGCACAGTCTTTCATACCACAATTTTCACACGTAACCGCAACTTCTTTTACAGGAATTGAGGGATCATTCATAAATTTCACTTTACGTTGAGCTGATTTGTACAATACACCAATCGTTACGCTTCGTAAATAATTTGGATTGAATGGATCTTTCGTTGCAGAAGAAATTACATAATATTTTTGATTATTATTGAACGGATACAACGAAATTTGTGCAGAAATCTCATGATGATCATCTTGATGTTTTTCCAATTCTTTCAAAACATTTAACGAAACCCAACGACGACAATAATGCTCATCCGTTTCATTTGCTTGTGGCGATTGTTGTTGATTAAGATGAAGTTCTTTCGTTAATTTATATGAATTTGAACCAACTTTTGCTGACAAACGCAAGAAAAACAAATCACGAATATTAAAATGTTTGGGTAACAAATTTGTCATTCGTTGATAAACCGTTTCAGGTGATTCGGTATATTTTCCAAGAATTTCTTGAAATTTAGACAAATCATGATGCTCTATAGCAAACAAATTCTGCATATCCTTCAACAGTTTTTCTTCTGGTAACAACAAAGCTCCAGCAAAATAAGATGCATAAAAATTGTTTAACAATTGATCAAAATTATCAAAACTTGCCCACGAAAATGTATACAAACGTTCCTTCAAATCAAGATAATTATAGCCTAATTCTTTCGCTAAAATAAATCGTTTTTGATCATTGTCAGAATTAATATTGATATACAACAGCTTTTTCTCTTTGATAAAAATAGAACGTAATTTCGCTAAATCCTTCCCTCCTAACGAAGTGAAATCTTCATAAAGAATGGTATAATTATATTCTTCTTTCAGAATTTCTTCCATCGTTTCATTTTTTACAAAATCTTCTGATTCAATCAAATATTCTTGTAAAAAACTCTTTGCAGATTTTTCAATTTCAGGGAAATAATTATCATTTGCTTCCTGAAAAGACCTCAACGAAGCCAAGAAAAAACTTTCGCGTGTAAGATTGTAATTATTACCTATTTCAATCAACGTAGAAATGAACGCATTTACCTTCATTGGTGCGTTAGAAATGATCTCAATTAAATCTCTTTCTTCAATTCCGAAGAGTTCCAAAGGAATTTCTTGCAATAAATTTGATTGTAGAATCTCAGCGACTGGCGCTAAATTCTTATCCAATTTTAAAGAAACTATCTCATCATAAGGAATTTCCAACGCTTCGGCAAGAGCAACAATTTTATCAGTTTTTGGATATTTTTTACCTTTTTCGATCTCATTCAAATACGATTTCGAAAGTCCAGTTAACTTAGATAACTTAAACAACGACAAATCTTTAGCCGTTCTTAATTGTTTTAGTTTTAACCCAAAAATTAATTTAATGTATTCTTCTTGCATAATTTTTTCAAAAATATTTGGTAAATGTAAACGAATTTTTATAATTTAGCGAACGTTCGCTGGAAGTAAAATTCCGCTCGAATAACCAAAACCAAAATTACAACAAAAACACAAAAAAATGGATACTATTACAAGTGAATTAAAATTATCGCAGAATAAGCTGGATAGTTATCCAGATATTTTGACAACCGAAGCGGTTAAATTTTTAACAGCTTTACACAAAAATTTCAACGAAAGACGTTTAGAACTTTTGGCGAATCGACAAGAAAGACAAATCTTTTTTGATTTGGGTAATTTTCCAACTTTTTTGTCAGAAACAAAAGAAATCAGAAATAGTGATTGGACATCAGCTCCTATTCCAGCTGATTTACAAGACAGACGCGTTGAGATAACTGGTCCTGTTGACCGTAAAATGGTAATTAACGCGTTAAATTCTGGCGCTAAAACATTTATGGCCGATTTTGAAGATAGTAATTCTCCTACATGGGATAACAATCTTCAAGGACAACAAAATTTAAGAGATGCTGTAAATGGTACTATTTCATTCGAAAATAATGGAAAAAAGTATCAATTAAACGAAAAAACTGCTGTCTTGCTTGTAAGACCGAGAGGTTTACATTTGAATGAAAAGAATATCATAATAGATAAACAAGAAATATCAGGCTCACTATTTGACTTTGGTTTATATTTTTTCCATAATGCACACACGTTACTTTCCAAGCAAAGTGGGCCTTATTTCTATCTTCCTAAATTAGAACATCACCTAGAAGCACGCTGGTGGAACGATGTTTTTGTTTTCGCACAAAATTATTTAAACATTCCACAAGCTACGATTAAAGCTACAGTTTTGATCGAAACTATAACAGCTTCTTTTCAGTTAGATGAAATTATTTACGAATTAAAAGACCACATCGCAGGCCTTAACTGCGGTCGTTGGGATTATATATTTTCTTATATCAAAAAATTTAAGAAACACCCAAATTTTATTGTTCCAGATCGTTCACAAGTTACGATGACTTCGCCTTTTATGGCTGCATATTCGCAAGCAGTTATCCAACGTTGTCATAAACGAAACATACATGCAATTGGTGGAATGGCTGCTCAAATTCCGATTAAGAATGATGAAAAAGTCAATGAAATTGCCTTTGAAAAAGTGAAGAATGATAAACTTCGCGAAGTAAAAAATGGACACGATGGAACGTGGGTTGCGCATCCTGCTTTGGTAAAAGTCGCAAAAGATATTTTTGACGAATATATGCCACAAGCTAATCAAATTTCCAATAAGCGAGAAGATGTTGTAACAACTGCCGAGGCTTTGTTAGAATTGCCAAAAGGAACAGTTACAGAACAAGGAATTAGAGACAATATTAATGTCGGAATTTTATACATCGAAAGTTGGTTATCTGGAAAAGGAGCCGCAGCTTTATATAACTTAATGGAAGACGCAGCAACAGCAGAAATCTCTCGTACGCAGGTTTGGCAATGGTTAAGCCAGTCGATTACGTTAGAAAACGGATGCGAATTTAACAGTGACAAATACAAAAAATTAAGAGCCGAAGAGGTTCAAAAAATAAAAAAATTAGTTGGTGAGGAAAACTATTTGAACGGAAGATTTGAAGAAGCTATTTCAATCTTTGACGAATTAGTTTTATCGCACAAGTTTACCGAATTTTTAACATTAGAAGCCTATAAGTATATTGATTAAGCCCTTATAACCAGACACACACAAAAAGAAATACACACACAACACACATTCATAAACAAAACACAAAAAACACAATTATGAGCAATCAAGAAAGAATTCAAAAGATTCGGCAGGATTGGGAAACTAATCCACGCTGGACAGACATTGTTCGTCCTTATTCAGCAGAAGATGTTATTCGATTAAGAGGTTCTTTGGACATCGATTACACTTTAGCAAGATTAGGTGCTAAGAAACTTTGGGAAGGTTTAAATTCGAAGCCATTTATGGCGGGTTTAGGCGCTTTGAATGGTAATCAAGCCATACAAGAAGTGCAAGCTGGTTTGGATGCAATCTATCTTTCGGGATGGCAAGTTGCTGCAGATGCAAATCTTTCGGCAGAAATGTATCCAGATCAATCATTGTATCCAGCCAATTCGGTTCCAATGGTGATAAAACGTATTAACAATGCGTTGCGTCGTCGCGATGAAATACAATCTGTTACCGAACAGGGAAACATTGATTATATGGTACCAATTGTTGCCGATGCAGAAGCTGGATTTGGAGGAAACTTGAATGCTTATGAATTGATGAAACAAATGATAGAAGCTGGTGCTGCTGGCGTTCATTTCGAAGATCAATTGTCATCAGCCAAAAAATGTGGTCATCTTGGAGGAAAAGTTTTAGTTCCAACACAAGAAGCAATTAACAAATTGGTTGCAGCTCGTTTAGCAGCAGATGTTTGCGGCGTTCCTACTCTATTGGTTGCAAGAACTGATGCAGAAGCTGCGAATTTGATTACTTCGGATATTGATGAAAGAGATCAACCTTTTATTATACAAGGAAGTAGAACTTCTGAAGGTTTTTACAATGTGAGAAATGGTTTGGAACAAGGAATTAATCGAGGTTTAAGCTATGCGCCTTATGCTGATTTAATTTGGATGGAAACATCTAATCCAGATCTTGGAATGGCAAGAGAATTTGCACAAGCGATTCGAGAAAAATATCCAAATCAGATGTTAGCCTATAATTGTTCGCCTTCATTTAATTGGGCAAAACATTTAACAGAAGCTCAAATGGAAACATTTCGCGAAGATTTAGCTGAAATGGGATACAAATTCCAATTCATCACTTTAGCAGGTTTCCATGCGATGAATACCTCTATGTTCGAGTTATCACGTGCATACAAAGCCAAAGGAATGGCGGGATATTCGGCATTACAAGAAAAAGAATTTGCGTTACAAGAAGAAGGTTTTGCAGCTGTAAAACACCAATCTTTTGTAGGAACACAATATTTCGATTACGTACAAAACACAGTGCAACAAGGCATTTCATCTACTACAGCTATGGCCGAAAGTACGGAAGCCGCACAATTCTAATACATACTTTTCAATTAGAAAGGACGTACCGCAACTACGTCCTTTTTTATCTTAATTAATTTTACTAATTACAAAAACTTTTCCATTCATTTCGAAAGTATCTTGTTCCGATTTTCCAACCAAGATTCTAGCCAAAGGAGTTTGAGTTGATAGGACAAATATCTTTTTATTCTCGAAAATAATTTCCCCAAAACTACACGCCATACAGAAATTTCCCATCGTAGTTTCAACATAACTACCTAAACCAATGGTTTTGTTCTCCACAATTTTTATTTTAGAAAACACGTCTTGCTGAATTAAAACTTCATTCAATTGATTTTGAATTCGAGTAATTTCCTGTTGCATCATTTCGCGCGACGTTTCATACTTATCACCCATACTACTTTTAGTATCGTTGTTTGAAGCACGTAAATCGTCAATCAAACCATTCAAATACGTTATTTTATCTTCGATTTGTTGTGCTATAAATTGATATAATTCTGCTTTCATTTCTTTCAATTAAATTGTTTGAGGCTTATTCTTAAATCTCAGCATGTAAATGGTTCCCAAAAGACAGATAAATGCCGAAACATAAATCACCATCGGAATGCGATCCAAATAATCCTGAAAATACCAACCCGCACACAATGCTCCAAGTCCTATCCCCGCTTCCATCGCAATATACATTGTTGCCATCGCCTTTCCACGTTCATCAGGTTTACTAAAATCTATCGTCCAAGCATTTAGTGCAGGTGAAAGAATTCCGGTTGAAATGCCATACATCAACCCCCCTAAAATCAACCCTATTTTTGCATCAATAGAAGCCAAAAGTACCAATGCAATAATCAATAAAACTAAGCCTAATTTTATCACCAACACACGCCCTTTTTGGTCAGATATCTTACCTGCAAAGAAACGAACCATCATAGATGATATTGTAAATAACATAAAGAAAACCCCTTTATTTTGAAAACCTAAATGTTCGGTCCAATCTGGAATTAATGTCAATATAGAACCATAAGCAACATACGAAAGAAACGTAATCAATGCCGCTGGCAAAGCTTCTTTTGCAAAAACATCTTGCTTCGAAATCTTTAATAATCCGAACGAAAATTTTTGTTTATTTTGCAAGGTCTCTTTCATATTGAATAAAATCAATATCGATAATAATGCAAAAAACGAAGACGTAAAAAACATCACATTAATCGATGTATATAATGTAATTGTACTTCCCAATGCAGGTCCAATTGCCATTCCGATACTGAAACAAATTCCGTGCAAGCCCAATGCTTCGCCCCAACGTTCGCGCGGAATAATATCTGCAATATAAGCTGCTGTTGCAGTGGGTTTGAAACCTGTCGAAAAGCCGTGTACCAATCTCAAAAATAAAAAACCTGAAACGGTTGTTAAAACAGGATATAAAATTCCGCACACAAAACAGACAATAGAACCGACTGCCATAATAGGTACCCGCCCCACTTTATCGGTTAATTTTCCACTAAAAGGTCTCGAAATTCCCGCTGTCAAGGTAAATAATGCAATAATAAATCCTTTGTATTCTGCTCCTCCCATGCTGCTTAAATAAGCAGGTAGCTCGGGAATCATCATATTAAAACTCGCTGAAAACAACAACGAACTCAAACACATTAAAATAAAATGGAGATTATAAACGGGATCTAAATTTAATTTTTTATTAATGGCAGAAAACATAACGGATTTTTTGCAAAGGTAATTTATCTTAACCGAAACAAACTACACAATCCAAAAGTATTACTTGTTACAAAAAATTACTACATCATTCAACATTGTTAGCCGATATTTCATTGATTATATTCATGAAATTTCTTATTTAAGAACTACTTAGTTGATATGAAAATAACTTTTACATTAGAATACAGTTAAAATACCTTATTGTATTTAATTACTTACTAAACAATTCTTATTTTTGCTATATCAATTCTACTACCCTAAAAAAACGATCTGACCAACTATTATTTTCAAGCATGAAAAACTATGAAAACCTAAAAGAGACCTTGTCTTTTTATGGCGTAAATTGTAATAAACTATATTATATCTCATCAGGAAATCCAATTTTTGCGTTTCCTGAAAGATCTTTTCGAATCGACTTTTATGCATTTTGTATTTGTTTATCTGGCTCGATAGAAGTTGAGATAGATTCTCAGAAATATTTTATTACTCAAAACGAATTCTTGATTTCTGCTCCTTCTACTGTTTTGAAAATTCTAGATACTAACTCTAATTTTAGAATGAAATTGTTGTTTTTTGAGAAAAACTTTCTCCTTAAAAACATTTCTAATCCTTTCTTTATTGATAAACTTAATTTGTTTACACATCAAAACTTTACAGTTTGTAAGGCAAATAAAAAAGATGCGAATCATCTTTTAATGTTAATCAATTATCTTCAAGAACAACGAGAAAGAAATGTTTTGTTCTTAGAAGATATTATTCGATCGATTATTTTTACTTTACTTCTTGAATCTGCCTCTATAATTGCTGAACAATATTCAAAAGAAAATAAAAATTATTCCCGCGAAATCAACACTCTATTTTGTAAGTTTACACAACTTGTTCAAGAAAATGTTATCGCTCACAAAGACGTACAGTTTTATGCAGATCAATTGTTTATTACAAATAAATATTTGATTCACCTTGTAAAAAAAGCAACTAAGAAAACTCCACATGTTATTATTGACGAGTATTTATTAAAAGAAGCGTATGTTTTGCTTGGCTACTCAGAGAAAACAATTGTCCAAATAGCATTAGATCTAGGTTTCAACTCTTCTTCATCTTTTGGTCGGTTTTTTAAAAAATACACTTCAATTTCTCCTCAACAATATAGAAAACAACAACATATATAAAAAAAGAAATTTGGGATACAAATGACGAATTTCGGGATACTTTAGAAAAGTAATAAAGCGTAATTTTATTCTAGAATCTTAAAATAAATAATTATGGATAAAGTTACTTCAAAATTTGACAACGTTTTAAATCATTCTACTATCTACGGAAATATTGATCATCAACCAGATGCAAGTAAAGAAACACCAAGAAACACTCCAGAAAAATCTTATCCCTTCTCTGATCAAATAGGAAATTACCAACGCAATAAAGGAATTCCTACAAAATCTTATAAGGACAGTAAGGTATATATTGTGGGAAGTGGTATTGCAGGTTTAGCTACTGCCTATTATTTTATTAGAGACGGACATTTCACTCCAGAGAATATCACATTTATAGAACAACTTCAGGTAGAAGGAGGTTCGTTAGATGGAGCTGGAAATGCAAAAGATGGTTACATAATTCGAGGAGGTCGAGAAATGGATTGTACCTACGAGAATTTATGGGATATTTTCCAAGACATTCCTGCATTAGAGTTACCAGAACCTTATAGTGTTTTAGACGAATATAGATTAGTAAATGATAATGATTCTAATTATTCTATTGCACGTTTAATTCATGAAAAAGGGAAAGTAAAAGACTTTAGTAAATTTGGTTTGAATAAGAAAGATCAATTAGCTATTATCAAACTTTTGTTAAAGAAAAAAGAAGAGTTGGATGATATAACAATTGAAGATTATTTTAATCAATCATTCTTAGAAAGTAATTTCTGGACATTTTGGCGTACAATGTTTGCCTTTGAGAATTGGCATAGTTTACTAGAATTCAAATTATATATGCATCGCTTTTTACATGCGATTGATGGTTTAAATGATCTTTCTTCATTGGTATTTCCTAAATACAATCAATACGACACTTTTGTTACGCCATTAGGTAAATGGTTAAAAGAAAAAGGAGTAAAAATTCAGTTAAATACACTGGTTAAAGATTTAGATTTATTAATTAATACAGAAGGAAAAGTAGTCAAAGGAATTATAACAGAACAAGATGGACAAGATGTAATTATTCCTGTCACACCAAATGATTATGTTATTGTAACTACTGGTTCTATGACTGAAGATACTGCGTATGGAGATAATACAACGGCACCAGTTTTAGCGATAGATAATAATACTAGTGGTCAAAGTGCAGGGTGGAAACTATGGAAAAACCTTTCTGCTAAATCTCCTGTTTTTGGTCGTCCAGAAAAATTTTGTGGGAATATTGAAAAATCTTCATGGGAATCTGTTACTTTAACTTGTAAACCTTCTGCATTAGTAGAAAAACTAAAAGAATATTCTGTTAATGATCCATATTCAGGTCAAACTGTTACAGGTGGAATTATTACCATTACAGATTCTAATTGGTTAATGAGTTTTACGTGTAATCGTCAACCACATTTTCCTACACAACCAGATGATATTTTAGTACTTTGGGTTTATGCATTATTTATGGATAAAGAAGGAAACTACATTAAGAAAACAATGCCTACTTGTACAGGAAACGAAATCCTAACAGAATTATGTTATCATTTAGGAATTGAAGACCAAATAGACGACGTTATTGAGAATACAATCACTCGTTCTGCTTATATGCCTTACATCACATCTATGTTTATGCCTAGAGCAAAAGGAGACCGCCCACAAGTAGTTCCAGATGAGTGTAAGAATCTAGGTTTAGTAGGTCAATTTGTAGAAACCAATAACGATGTAGTTTTCACAATGGAAAGTTCTGTTCGTACCGCACGTATTGCAGTTTATGAATTACTTAATTTAAATAAGCAAGTTCCAGACATTAATCCATTACAATACGACATTCGTCATTTATTAAAAGCAACTAAAACGTTGAACGATGATAAACCATTCATGGGTGAAGGTTTATTGAATAAAGTTTTAAAGGGAACTTATTTTGAACATATTCTACCTATTGGATCAGATTCACCACAAGAGGAAGAAGAAAAAGAATCTTTTCTATTAGAACAATTTGGTAAATTCAAAGAATGGGTAGGACATTTTAGAGGTTAAAATCACTATCAGTTCAATACTGATTATCAATAGTATTAAAAACAATAAAGGCTTCTAAATCACTAAAGATTTAGAAGCTTTTTGAGTATTATTATATTTTTTTCTATTTAAAAACTATACCAGCTTTTATTAATAAATAATTAGCTATAGTGATATTTTTTCAAATTTAGTTCCAGTCCAACGATAAAAGCTATCTGATATAGGATGATTTCCAGTATTGTAATATTCAGGTATACTCTTTTTTAATTTTTCTATAGATTGCTTATTATTAGAACCTATTATAAAAACTAAATCTCTATTTGGAATAGCTACAATAATATCTCCATCTACTTTAAAATTATCCTTTGTCCAAAGAGTATTCAGAAGAATAAGATTTGCCTCATAATCTCCACCCGCTATAAGTCCATATTCACCATTTTTTCCAACTTTTTCTATCTTAGGAATAATGTTATTTAAATTACTTCTTGCAAAATCTAATAAAGTATCTTTTTTTATGTTTAGCTTTTCAAATTCGTTATTATTGAAATAATTAAATCTATTTCCCTTATCTTCTGCATAAATAATTATCAAGTCTTCATTATAGTTTTCCCATATTAAATCAGGCGTCTCAATTCCACTTCTTTTTAGTTCTTCGAAGTAACTTGATGGTTTTATTATTGGAATGATTTGATTAATATTTATTTCTTCTTTCTTTTCATATAAACTTCCTGAAGAATTTACATATCGTTCTATTATCTCATTAAGTTCTGTTGGGCTAAGATTATATTCTTTAAAAGAATTATCTAAATAATGCGTAAATTCTTCATTTTCAAACTTTGAAATTATCACAAGAGGTTCTTTTATTTCAAAATTTACCGTTGGATATTGCTCAGATATTTTCTCTAAATATTTATTCGTAAATTGTTTATCAGTCAATTTTTCTACTTCTGAAGTACAAGCAATCATTAAAAAACTTAAAATTAATTGTAGAATTTTTTTCATATTATTTTGCGTAACTATAATTCCCCAATATACACACTATCTCAACCACTCCCAACACCCCACAAAAAAAGCTCTTATCAAAGAGCCATTTGGTTAAAAAACTGTTTTAGATAATAGAATTTATTTCCAAACTTAATATAAGGAATCTTATTCGTTTTCCTCATCCTATACAACGTTTTGTCACTCACGTTAAGCAAACTTTTTAGGTCTGCGTTATCATAGAATTTCTGATTTTCTTCTAATAGTAGAAAAGTTTTTTGGAATTCTATCAGCAGGAGCTTCATATCCTTTAATGCCTCTCCATCGTTTTGTAAAAATAAATCATTTTTCATATATTTAGTTGATGTTAAGATGTACTAATTTATAAAATAAATACTTAATAACCAAATATTTACCAAACAAACAATATTCCTTTACACGAAATCTAGCTATCACCCTACTTTTTGTAGAGTACTCAAATCGATTATGTTCGACAATAAACCAATGTATCGTTGAACAGTTTTAGGATTAAAACCATAAATACAAGCAAGGTTCTCCCAGAATTTTACACCAAACATAAAGTTGAAAAAAAAACACATATTCACTTTGCAAAAAAAATACCACATAGAAACATAGAACCAAATGATTTTGCTTTCCAATTAGTAGTCTACCTATTCGTATTTTCAACTAATCTTTATAAGCCATCACAACTAAAACTATGTTTCTATGTGGTCAAAATAAATTTGAACAACATCTATAAAATTCTATTTTCGATACGATTCTTCTTCACTCTTCTACGCCGTTAAACAAAGTATTGTACCGAAAAATCACTCCAATCAACGAACTTCATTTTACTACTACCTCACTACTACCTTTACACAACCATATACTCGCCAAGATAAATACTGGTACTCGCCATAGCCTTTGTTTCACTATTCAGAAACGCCCAAAAATTCACTTTTTTGCCATTGTAATACGTTGGTAAAGTAACATCTATAATCATAGAATCACGAGTTACAACATTCTGAAACACTTCGAACGAATTTAGTTCCTCGCAATAACAAACAAGATTCACAAAATCCGAAGGTTGCGCATTGCCTTGCCCAGAATTATCTTCCCAATTCATTTGGAAACTATCCCCACCTGCCGTCTCTATCGTAGGTTGTAAAAAGCCAACCAAATCGCCTTTCGACACCAATACACGCTCTAATACAATAACAGGTAAACCATTCTCCATTTCCAATGCATTGTTCAGCATATAAGAAGTCGCGATGTTGTAGCGCGATTTTAGCCCGACTCTATTCCCAAAATATAAATTAAGAATAAGACGAATTGGTTGCAAAAAACCAATAATTTTCTTAAATTTGATTTGTTGCATCAATTGCAAATCAGTAGGTTGGCTTTTAGATTTTTTTGGCAAACTACGGATAATGTCTTTGCCGCGCCAATTAACGCCTACTACAGTTCCTACTTTTCCTGAGAATCCACCAAGGATTCCTTTTTTAATTTCTGCCATAATTGCAAGTTTTTATTGTTAATATTCATAAAGTTAGCAACAGAAACAACACCATTTACAAAAACACAATTTTGTGCCCGCATTTGCCCTGCTCTGCCCGCATTTGTCCACTTTTGTCCAGTTGCTTTTTACACAATAATAGTAATATAACAAAATAAAAACCTCGCTAACCTCCTATTTATAAGAGCTAGAGAGAAGTTGAATTTTTGGTCAATTTTGGTCTTGTTCGACCATTGTTCGACCATTGTTCGACGAATCTTCGGAAAAACGGCATTCTCGTCGAAGAACGGTCGAAGAAAACACGAACAAAAGTGGGAGGAAATTGAAATTGTAAAAATAAAATGATGCAAGAATACTTTGTTTCGCTATCCATACATTCATTATTACATTCTACATCAAATTACTTCGTGATACATGAATATTGTTTTTATAAGTATCTTATTTACAAAAAAATAATTATATTTGCTTCTAATTTTACGAAATGCGGATATAGTTGATTTTTTACGAAACAAAAGCTAGATCAGTTTCGTGAAAAAACAATGTTGGCAGACATTTTGGAAAATCGTGCTGCAAACAACAATCACTTAAAATAATAAATTATGAAGTTAAAGTTGTTAATAATCTTTTTGACGTTACTAAAAAATATTTCATATTCACAACCAAAAGACACAATTTACGGCAAAATAAAGTCCATTAGAGAACAACTTCTATTTTTAGATGAAAATCGACAAAATAGAAAACTATTCAGTACCGAAGGTGATTACGGACATAATGGTTTTTTAAGCGAAGAATATACAAAAAGAAGATTTAATATTTGGTGGTATCAAACTTATTGGGTTCACTATATTAATTACTATAAAGAATTTGACATCAACAATAAACTATTAAAAGTCATATGGTATTATAAAGACCAGACGATTTTAAATTCTTGTGAAAACGAATATGATAAAGAGGGTAAGTTAGTAAATCAAAAATTTAATTCTTATAAATTTTCAAATACAACTAATCTTTATGATAAAAACAATAATTTGATTTTATCAAAAAATATTGATTCGGATAAAAAGTATTAACGTTACAAATTTATAAAAAAAAAACAAATCGGAATAACATTAATTGCTATTCCGATTTGTATAAAGTGTAATTTAAAATATTATCTTAATTCTCCAATTAATGGCACTTGTTCTAATAAGGCTTGACGTATAGTGTTTTCAAAATACATTTCCGCTTGGATGAATTTAGCAGCTTCCACAGGTGTAATAACTTTTGACATTTTTTTATAAGTTGAACCCCATAAAGATGTCATTTCTTTTTGAACATCAAGAGCATTTTTCATTATAGCATTGATGCTTTCTGGTGTATAATTCTCGTAATTTTCAGCGTATTTTGTAATGTTTTGAATACGTTTTAAACCAATGGCTCTTCTGCTGTTTTCATAGGTTTCGTATAATTTCCAAAATTCAGCAGCTTTCGATTCGTCAACTTTCATATAATTTTCAATCAACGTTCTTTTTTCAATACCAAAAGCGTTTTGAAAGATAGCTACTTCATCTTTTACAGTTTGTGAAAATAATGGCAATGCAATTAAAGCAAATACTAAGGATAAAATAAATTTTCTCATTTTTTAGTTGTTTTAATGTTAGTTTTAATAAGATATAATCAAAAATATTTTTCAAATATATAAATAAAATCAATACTGTCCTAAATAAATTTTAGGTTTCACAAATTTATTAAATCTATTGAGTTTATTGACCGAAAAACTCAATAATCAGAACAAAACCCCTTGTATAGTAATTTCTTGCTTTTGAAAGTGTTCTTCAAATGGTTTATCGAGCCATTTTTGGAGTTCAATTTTCACAAATAAATTGAGTCTAATAAATGCCACTAAATTTGATAAATGCCAATTATACCGAGCCATTGCTTTTAATGCTTTAAGGACAAGTATTGTTATTAAAGCTGTCCATATTTGTATCATTACTGCATTTTGTGTTGTTCCTACAAAGGATTTTATATGTAATAATTGTTTTATTTCTCTAAAGAATATTTCTACTTGCCAACGGCTTTTATACAGTTCACTTATGGTATTTGGCGACCAAATGAATTGGTTTGTGATGAGTTCAATAGTTTGGTGATTTTGTTCATTCCAAACCACAACGCGTCTCAATTTCTTTGGATATTTATCTTTTGATGTTTGATTTTTCAATTCAATTATTTCATCCTTTAGGATGTGTTGATGCGTTTTTTCAGGCAATTCATTTTCTTTTATAGTGAGATATTGAAGATTTTCTTTATGTCTAATTACAAAGAAAACATTTTTGCTGTCCCAAAGGTTTAGCAGATAAAAATCATTATAAAAACGGTCGGCCACAATAACACTGCCTTTGATTAAAGGCACGTCGTAAGCTCCTTTATTGTCGGCTGTTTTGCCATCTGTAATATTGATATAGGATGGCAGATTACCATCATAATCAAGCAATGTGTGCATTTTTACAGCGCCTTTTGCAGTCTTGTATTTTGCCCAATCAAACAGACTTAAACACATTGATATCGTGGTGGAATCTAAAAGAAATATTTTGCTCTTAATTTTAAATTTTACTTGCTTGAACTTGGCTTGCTGTCCTAAAGAATTTAATAGTTCAAAATAATACGATTTAAAGAGTTCCCAATCTCGATGCTTGTTTTGATAACTTATAGTTGATTTTGACGGAGCGCGCTCAACTCCTAAATGATTTAAATTTCCAGTAGCAGAACGAAGTCCGTTACTAATATCACGTACAGATTGACTCTTAGCAAATTGACAAAATAGCATTGAAACTAAATGCGTCCAAGATGAAAAACCCTTTTGATGCTTATCGGTTTGTTTTTCTTTTACAAGTTTGTTAAATTTTGAACGATCGAGTTTACTAATAATTTGAGAAAACAATGTTACATTTGTCATAAGAAAGGATGGTTTTTTGGTCAACCTCAAAGATAATCTTTGAGTTAAAAACTTCCTTTCTTTATTAAATCGTTTTGGACGCTATTGATTTTGAATATGTATTTGATGACAAAAAAAATTGGATTGAACAAACAAAATCAATTAATGGAAAAAAATTATATGTTTGGAAAAGAGAAATAAAATACTTTGAATAAAAACGTCAGCCAACACACGTTTGGCGCAATTGCGAATTTTGTAGTAAATTCACGTTCACGTTTCGCAAGAAATTTTATCTTTAACAGAAAATAATCAGTTCCGAAATTCGCAACTGACGCCAAGCGTGGGAA
>NZ_JAOCDJ010000069.1:0-4245 GCF_029840885.1 Empedobacter sp. GD03861 | reverse complement strand
ATGTAAATATTAAATGTATAAAAAAAATTCTGCTCGATTTTAACCCAAGCAGAATTTTATACTTACACAGTTTTTGGTACAGTGTCACATAAAATCATTTATCCAAAACGGCACTCTCACAATATCAGTGTTTTAACCTAAAAATCTTTGGTGTATAATAACAATTATGTTAAGTGGAACTCTTTCTATAAATAGTCGTTTTTTTATCTCCTATTTTAATAATAAGATTATCATCTACAGCTTTCTTTAAATCTCTACTTGCTGTAGAAGATGATATATCTTTAAAATAATTTAAGTAATCTTTTCGTGTAAAATCTTTATCATTTTCTTCTAAAAACAATGAAATACGATTAGATTCTGTCAGTTTTTTAACAGAATTACTCAAAACATCATCTAAAGACTTATTTATTATAGATAACATATATTCTATAAATACTGTTGACTTACCTTGTTTATCTGATATTGATAGTGCATTATAATATGCATTTTGATTTTTAGAAATTAAGGTTTCAAAAGGGAGAAATTCAAAAATAGGATAAGCTTCCATTAATATTAATGTTTGCCATAATCTCCCCATTCTTCCATTTCCATCTAAAAAAGGATGAATAAATTCCATTTCATAATGAAATACACAACTTTTTATTAAAGCTATTTCTGATTTATCTTTTAAATACTCAAACAAATCCTTCATCAAAAAGGATACATTTTCATATGGTGGTGCTATATGTTCTACTTGAGAACCTTTAACTATACCAACTCCTTGACTTCGATATTTTCCAGGATTTTTAATTAAATTCAAAAGCAACATTTTATGAGCTTTTAAAAAATCCTTTTCACTTGATGATTTTAAATTTCTGATATTTTTATATACTTCTAAAGTATTTAGAACTTCAATTATATCTTTTTGAGGACCAATAACTCTTTTGTTTTCTATAATTGCAGTAATCTGTTCTTCTGTAAGCGTATTTCCCTCAATACTTAATGATGAATGAATTGTTTTAATCTGATTTTGCTTTCTTAGTATAGGATCAGTTTTAATTAAATATTTTGCATTAATCTCTCCAATCTGAACAGAAATAAGTGTTATTAGTCTAAGTATTTCTTGTGTTATTTCGTACGGTGGTTTCATTATATGATACTATCATTTGATACTATCACAAATCTAATAGTTTTATTAAGACAATTGGAATAAATAGGGAAATAAAATTTATATAATAATGTTTATGTTAAGTAATGAAATGGGTTAATTGTAGAACTTCGCTATCCATGACTGAATATTTAAAATTATTGGAAAATATATTCGTTATTCATGCAAACTATGTTTTAATATTATAGATTATCCAATAATTTGCTATTTTTAACAAAGTAATTATACGAAATACAGATATAGGGAATGTTTTACGAAGCTTTTTTATACTTTACGAAGTAAAGTATTATGTTGTGTGCAAGGCTAAACGACCTATTCATCCAAACTTTAGCAAACAATTTTTGAAATAGAAATGTAATATATTTACAACTCCAAAATGTTTTTTAAAACAACACTATCATGGACATTACAAATTTGCCAGAAGATTTATTTGAAAATAACTACACGGACACTTCAGACCTGCAAATTGCTAACTACGAGGCGTATAAACTTGTTTCCAAAAATAAGATTAACCTAAACAAAAATGTATTCAGTTTTTTGTTGGATGGACAAAAGAACATTCACTTTTCTAATGACATCGTTTCGATAGACGATTCACAATCCTTGCTTCTTGCGTCGGGGAATTTTTTAACAACAGAAATTGTTGGGGCAAATAGTTATAGTTGCCTTCTCTTTTTCTTTTCTCAAAAAAACATTAATGATTTTTTATTGAAATATGGGCATTTATTTAACCCAAAAGACTTAAATAAAACAACGAACAATAGTCCCTATTTCCTTATCAAAAAAGACAATTTTATTATCCATTTTATTAATTCTATTCAACAAATTTATGGCTTGAATCAAACAATCTCACAAAAGATTCTGGAATTGAAATTTGAAGAAATTATGCTATATCTGGCTGATAAGTATGGGCAAAGTTTTTTTGTTTATCTACATTCATTATTAATCAATGAAAGAGAATTATCTTTTAAAATGGTCATTGAAAAAAATCTGTACACGAGTTTGAATATTGACGAGATCGCTTTTCTATGTAATATGAGCCTGTCTACTTTTAAGCGAAAATTTATACAAGTATATCAAGAGTCTCCAGGAAAATGGTTTCAACTAAAACGGCTCAACAAAGCCAAAAAGTTGCTACTTAATAATGAAGCGACACCATCAGAAATCTATATGGACTATGGCTATGACAGCTTGTCGAATTTTAGCACAGCCTTTAAAAATGAATTTGGTTACAGTCCAAAAAACATGATGAAAACTTGACCTTTTTTCATAAGTTTTTGAGCTAAATAAAAAAGCCTCACAAGCTTCAATGAGCTAAATTTGTTAAAACAAAATTGGTTTAATTTAAAAATAAAAAGACATGAAAAAATTAGGATTATTAGTTCGACTAGAAGCAAAAGCAGGAAAAGAAAAAGCTGTTGAAGAGTTTATTACAAGTGCATTGCCACTTGCTAATGAAGAAGCAGGTACTGTTACATGGTATGCGTTCCGTATTGACGCTTCTACATTTGGCATTTTTGACACTTTTTCAGATGAAGAAGGCAGAGAAGCTCATCTTGGTGGTAAGATTGCAAAAGCGCTAATGGAAAATGCACCTGAATTGTTGGCTACTGCACCATCTATTGAGAAATTGGATGTTTTAGCGGCTAAATAAACATACCACAATTATTCTAAAATGTAAGCCTGTCAAAGTTCTGTAAATGAATTTCGACAGGCTTTCCTTATTTCCAACACAGTTTGATAATAAATTAAGATTAGACTGACGAAGAAGCCAAGCACACAACAAGGGTTTGCCAAAAGCGGGGCTGAAGTGCTTCTATTAAACATTTCTGCAAGGTTCAATAAGGGGGCAATCGACGATTCGTAAAAAAAATAGGGTTAACAATTTTACCTATGATTAGGTGATATTAAAATAGATAAAATTTATTTCAATTACTTAACATAATACAAGTTATATACTTGAAAAATTAAATTTAAAACATTGATTTTAAATAAGTACCGTTTTGAATAAATGATTTTATAGAAAAAATACGCTGTAGACCTCATTTTTTTATTGAAACTACATATCCAAATCAGCCAATAATAACTATTGTGTAAAAACCTAAACTTAAATAATATAATTATTTGATTTAAAACGATTTAATTAACTATACTTTTACTTAACCCTGTTTTTTATACTTTTCGTCGACTGACCCCTAATTGTAAGTTTGGGTTTAGTATAAAACCGTAATCAGCTATTAATGCTGTAAGTGCAACCAAGTGCAATACAACAATGAGCTGTTGTATCCATTTGGCATATAAAAACTCTTTCATTTAAAAATTCTCAGGCTATTCCGATTGTGTGTCTTGTAGGATTAATGTATTATCAACATCAAGACGCTCGTTCAGCCATTTTTTCATTTTCGATTTATCAATTTCTTTTGTCCCTTTTTCCAAATGATACAATACCAACCATTCTACTTTGGCACTATCTGTTCCTGAAAATTTTTCTATTTTACCAAGAGACACATCTTTCAGTTCAGGGAAAAGAACGTTCAGTTCTCTCACAAGTCCTGGTTCATTTACTTTATATTTATTCAGTTCTTGTCGAAGGTTGTTGATGGTTACATCTTTTTCTGACAAAGAAGCATCCTGCTTATTCAGTTCACTGAGTATCTCCGACTTAAGATCTGCATCATCCTGTCTGAAATTCAGTATCGTATTATGAACACCTCTTTCCTCCAGTAATCGGTTATACATTTCCATTTCTTCTTTGCGTAGTTTTTTATTCAGAAATGCCAGGTCCACCTTTTTGGGATTGGCATTATAATTCAGTTTCTTGTAAATCACCGTATATCCTCTACTATTGAATTCAGAATTGATAAATTCTTCCACGGTTTTAGTAAACTTCTTTTCTTCAAATAGATTATACGCCAGATAAAAACTGGGGATGATCATAATCATCAATAGGGTGGTAATTCCGTACCGGATGCGCTTTTCATTCTTTGGTTCTATCGTAGCAGAAGCAGGATATTTTAAATATTTGATGACTAAAAAAGTAGCGATACAAATAAAAAAACAATTGATGGTATATAGGTAGAAAGCACCAAAGAAATAGC
>NZ_JAOCDJ010000068.1:0-4620 GCF_029840885.1 Empedobacter sp. GD03861 | reverse complement strand
ATGTTTATTTGCTTCATATAACATTTCTTCACGCAAATCTGTGTAAAAACTAAGCATCACAATTCCAATAAAAATATTGGTCGCAACAAACCAATTAAGATTAACACCTGTCAAAACTTTATATTTTTTGGAACGTAAGCCAATTAGTGTAATCACTATAAATGCAATGTAAAAAACAAATAAAATAATATAAGGTGTGAATTGTGTATAACCAATACTCGCATCGATAGAAATTCCGAAAACGCTTCCTAAAATTGCCAAAATTCCTGCGCCAATTAATGAAATTAACCAAACTTTGAACGAACTAAATCTGAATGTAATGATAAGAACGGTAATAACTAAAGCGATTAGTAAATAATACTGAATATGTTCTAACCAAGTGGAACTATATTTCGAAAACTCAATATTTTCATACACTTTGTTTAAACTTGATTGGTTGATATAATCATTCAGTTTTTTATCTACAGTTTGATAAGGATCAATATAATTCAATTTATGATCAATGAAATAATATGGATATTGAGGCAAATAATCAATCCAATTTTTATGTTTGAACTGATAACCAATTTCTTGCTTTTTTAATAAATCGGTATAATTATTCAATAAATTTTCAATTACTTTTCGATCATTTTTTTGCAACAAAGCAATCCATTGTTCATCATAAAATTGATGATTTAAAGTAGAATCTTTCGGATTGTTAAAAACCAAAAAACTATAATTATACAAACTTGCTAAGTTGTAATAAACATCTGGTTTTCCAGCAGAATTTAATGATACTGCAGCAGAATCGACAACAGCATAAGTTGAATCTACAGCTGCTGTAGTAGGATAGTCCATTTCTTCTTGAAATGAATCTGTAGATGAATTATTCTTTTTTAGAGGTTGATACGTTTGATTAAAATTAATTTTAGAATAACTAAATCGCTCCGGAAAATAATCTCTTAATAAGGTTTCAAATTCAGGATTTCTGAAATACGGATCCAAAAAAGCATCATATGAGTATGTTGGATTTTTTCTTAAATATTCTCTCTTATTTTTTTCATATAATTCTCTTGTTTCTTTTTCCAAAACCAACGAATCAAAAGCTGGAACAGACAAATTTCTCGAATAATTATCGTATCCAAAATTTGGTTGCAACGTAAAACCTTGCGTTCTATTTATAATATCGATATCTTTCAAATATTGTTCTTCGCTCATATAATTTGAAACACGTAATTTAAGACCAGTTTTGAACGAATTTGGTACATAAAACATCAAAAATATAATGACGAAAACGGCTAAAAATTCTTTGAACAAATAATTTCTTGAGGTAGGGTAATTTGATTTGAAACGATTATTTTTTATATAGAAATACAACCAAATAACGCCGATAATGACACCAATTAATAGATAATAAATTGCAATTCCTGAGTTGAAAAACACTTCATAAAATCCAGTTTCTTGCAGTTGAGATTTTTTAGTAAAAAACAAAAAACCATTGATAAATGCAATCAAGTTGAAAACTAAAACCGTCAACAAAATCCAAATAAATTTCAGATTCCAAATCAATGGATATTTGGTAATTAAAGTTTGATTTATTTTTTTGAACATAGTTGGTGGTTTTAATTGACAAAAAAGCGACGACTTGATTTCGAAATATCTCGAATGTATTTTACTTTCAATGACGATTTTCCGATTTCGGACAGAATCATATTCATCGAAATTCTATCATCAAAATACGCGATATATGATCCTCCATTGAATTTTATTTGCTTAATTTCGATGTTAGATAAAGCTGTTAATAACTCTTCTTTTGCGTTTTCAACATCAATTTCAACAATCGTAAAATCACCTTCCAAATCATTTGTATCTCCTTGTATTTTAAGCTTTCCTTGCTCCAAAAAGAGAACTTCTGTCGATACTTTTTCAACTTCGTACAATTGTTGAGAACTCAAAATAACACCAAAAGGATTGCGAATAGATTGTGATAAAAATTTCAAATCTTCGAGAATAATTTGTTGCGCCAAAATATCCAAATTCGCCAAAGGTTCGTCTAATAACAAGACTTTTGGACGACGCAATAACGTTCGCGCCAACTCGAATCGCATTTTATAACCAGACGACAATTGTCGCCATTGCAAATCCTTGTAAGGCCAAAGCCCCAAACGCGCCAACATAACATTCGCTAATAACCAATTTTCTTCGTTGTAAATATCATAACATGTCAAGGTAAATTGCAGATTTTCCATCAACGAACCATATAAAACTTCTATTCGTTGCGGCACATAAACTAATTTTGTTTTCAGCTCGAAACTAAATGTTTTTGCTTTAGAAAAATGATAAATTATTTCGCCAGAAGTTGGTTTCAATTCACCACAAATTAAACGTAATAAAGTCGTTTTTCCATTTCCATTTTCTCCAACTAATCCAACAACTTCTCGTGATTTCAAATCAAAAGTAATGGGATGAAGTTTAAAATTTCGACGATGATAAACTTTTTCAACAT
The DNA here is from genome assembly GCF_029840885.1 of Empedobacter sp. GD03861. Classification (NCBI taxonomy): domain Bacteria; kingdom Pseudomonadati; phylum Bacteroidota; class Flavobacteriia; order Flavobacteriales; family Weeksellaceae; genus Empedobacter; species Empedobacter sp. GD03861. The sequence goes on along the minus strand of NZ_JAOCDJ010000068.1, from coordinate 2,135 downwards.
TGTTGGTTGATATCAATGTTTCTTCTTTTTGAAAGGGCGGAGGAGGAGCTTGTTTCAACTTTTCCACCAATTGTAAAGCTTGCGTTGTTTTATTTTCGTTCGTAGAATTCTCGTTGTAATAAAGATTCGAATAGGAGATAATCTCTTTGTAAAAAGATTTCTCACCCAAATCCAACACACAATCAATTAATCGACGATAACCCAAATCGAGATCATTGTGCTGCAAATGATTTTCTACTTCGTTTAGTCGTTGGTTAAATTCATTCATAGATTGATTATTAAATCATTACGAATATAACAATCCTTTTCTATAAATAAAATGGCTAATTGTAGGGAGATTTCAGTTTCAACAATTTTTAATAAACTATCTTAATTACTTTTTAATTCATTATTTATAAATGTTTTATAATTAACAATTTTAACTTTATTAAATCAATTTAGTTCTAAATTCATCATTATTCACAAGTTTTAATAAAGTCTATTCATAACTTCTTAATTAATTTATTTTGAATAGTTTACTATTAACAATATGAGTAATTAATCAAGCTGTAAACATTCTTTTTATAACTCAGTTGAAAAGCAGTTAATTTATTAAATAACAAGTGATTACTATTAACAATTTTAGAATCATTGAGATTCCTCCTAACGTCGGAATGGCAGAAAATTTAATGCTAAAAAAAATGTCATTCTAAACGAAACCACAGTAAAGTGAAGAACCTAATCATTAAGATGAGAAGTTGAAATAAATTCAACTCAACAATTAAGACAAAAAAAGTCGAGCAAATGCTCGACTTAATTTTTCTACTATTTTAAGTATTTTTTTCCCTTTCTTATTTTAAAATTGCGGCAACTCCTGGTAATTCTTTACCTTCTAAAGACTCTAACATAGCTCCACCTCCTGTAGAAACGTAGCTCACTTTGTCGTCGTAACCAAATTGTTTTACGAATGCAACAGAATCTCCACCACCAACAAGTGAAAAAGCGCCGTTTGCAGTAGCTTCAGCAATTGCATCACCCAAAGCAATAGTTCCTTTTGCAAAATTTAACATTTCAAAAACACCTAAAGGACCATTCCAAAGAATTGTTTTCGAATTGTTAATTACATCTGCAAAAACTTTTGACGATTTTACACCAACATCCATTCCCATCCAACCATCTGGAATTTGATCAGAAGAAACTGTTTGAGTATTTGCATCATTACTAAAATTATCAGCAATTACATTGTCAACTGGTAAATAAACTTTTACGTTATGTTTTTCACATTCAGCCAAAATTTCTTTCGCTAAATCTAATTTATCATCTTCTACCAACGAATTTCCGATTTTTCCGCCATTTGCTTTTACAAATGTATACGTCATTCCACCACCAATAATCAAGTTATCAATAACTGGTAAAATATTGTTGATAATCGTAATTTTAGAAGATACTTTAGCACCTCCAAGTACCGCTGTTACAGGTTTTTCTCCGTCTGATAACACTTTGTTAATAGCTGTTAATTCTTGTTCCATTAACAAACCAAAACATTTATTTTCTGGAAAAAATTCGGCAATAATTGCAGTCGAAGCATGTGCGCGGTGTGCTGTTCCGAAAGCGTCATTCACATAAATATCTCCAAATTGAGCCAATGCTTTAGCAAAATCTTTATCTCCAGCTTCTTCCTCATTATGGAAACGAACATTCTCCAATAATAAAACTTGGCCTGATTTTAGATTACTAACTTTTTGTTTCGCATCATCGCCAATAACATCATTCGCAACGATCACATCAACACCAAGAATTTCTGAAACTTTTGATGCAATATGTTTTAATGAATATTTATCATTGAATTCGCCTTTAGGACGTCCCAAATGACTCATTAATACAACAGCGCCACCATCTTTCAATATTTTGTCAATCGTTGGTTTTGCAGCTCTAATACGTGTATCATCTGTCACATTTAAATTTTCGTCTTGCGGAACATTGAAGTCAACACGAATCAATGCTTTCTTGTTTTCGAAATTGTAGTCGTTGATTGTTTTCATATTTTGATTTGAAATTTTGAACTACACAAAAGTAATCAAACTTTCATTTTGAGACTTAAAATCATTCAATACAATTTTCAACTATTAACAATTCATAATAATATATATAGTTTA
>NZ_JAOCDJ010000067.1:0-5074 GCF_029840885.1 Empedobacter sp. GD03861 | reverse complement strand
CTATCATTATCTTTGATTCGTTCTACTTTTTTAGAAAAAGTCTATGGGTAATTAGTACTACTCGACTATGACATCACTGCCTTTACATCTATAGCCTATCAACGTTGTAGTCTACAACGACCCTTTAAAGAAGTCTTATCTTGCGGCGAGTTTCGCACTTATATGCTTTCAGTGCTTATCTCTTCCAAACGTAGCTACTCAGCGGTGCACCTGGCGGCACAACTGATACACCAGAGGTTTGTTCAACACGGTCCTCTCGTACTAGAGTCAACTCCGCTCAAACTTCTAACGATCACAACAGATAGAGACCGAACTGTCTCACGACGTTCTGAACCCAGCTCGCGTGCCACTTTAATGGGCGAACAGCCCAACCCTTGGGACCTTCTCCAGCCCCAGGATGTGACGAGCCGACATCGAGGTGCCGAACCTCCCCGTCGATGTGAGCTCTTGGGGGAGACTAGCCTGTTATCCCCGGAGTACCTTTTATCCTTTGAGCGATGGCCCTTCCATACGGAACCACCGGATCACTATGTCCTGCTTTCGCACCTGATCGACTTGTTGGTCTCACAGTCAAGCACCCTTATGCCATTACACTCTACGCACGGTTACCAAGCGTGCTGAGGGTACCTTTGAAAGCCTCCGTTACTCTTTTGGAGGCGACCACCCCAGTCAAACTACCCACCATGCACTGTCCTTCCATTAGGAAGTTAGGCTCCAAGTAAATAAAGGGTGGTATTTCAACAATGACTCCACAATACCTAGCGATACTGCTTCATAGTCTCCCACCTATCCTACACATTATTTACCCGAAGTCAATACAAAGCTATAGTAAAGGTTCACAGGGTCTTTTCGTCCCGTTGCGATTAACCGGCATCTTCACCGATACTACAATTTCACCGAGATCATGGTTGAGACAGTGCCCAGATCGTTACACCATTCGTGCAGGTCGGAACTTACCCGACAAGGAATTTCGCTACCTTAGGACCGTTATAGTTACGGCCGCCGTTTACTGGGGCTTCAGTCAAAACCTTCGAGTTACCTCTAAGCTCCTTCCTTAACCTTCCAGCACCGGGCAGGTGTCAGACCCTATACGTCATATTTCTATTTTGCAGAGTCCTGTGTTTTTGATAAACAGTCGCCTGGGCCTTTTTACTGAGGCTGACATTGCTGTCAGCGACCTTTCTCCCGAAGTTACAGGTCTATTTTGCCTAATTCCTTAACCATGAATCGCTCGAGCGCCTTAGGATACTCTCCTCGACCACCTGTGTCGGTTTACGGTACGGGCTGCACATCTCGCTATTTCTTGGAACAATTTTCAGAGGATTATCACTCTAACCGAAGTCTTCGTGTACTATCCCTACTTTACGTAGGTTCAACGTACTATTCCGTCAGTACGCACCTCCTACAATCATTCGTCACTTTTATTGAGTGCAGGTACGGGAATATTAACCCGTTTGCCATCCACTACCCCGTTAGGGTTCGTGTTAGGTCCCGACTAACCCTCAGCTGATTAGCATAGCTGAGGAATCCTTAGTCTTACGGCGAATAAGTTTCTCACTTATTTTATCGTTACTCATGCCTACATTTTCTTTTCTAAAAGCTCCACCACCCATTACCAGGTGACTTCTGCGCCGTTAGAATGCTCCCCTACCAGTAGTACTAATGTACTAATCCATAGCTTCGGTAATATGCTTATGCCCGATTATTATCCATGCCGGATCGCTCGACTAGTGAGCTGTTACGCACTCGTTAAATGAATAGCTGCTTCCAAGCTAACATCCTAGCTGTCTATGCAATCCAACCGCGTTTTTTCAACTTAGCATATATTTGGGGACCTTAGCTGATGGTCTGGGTTCTTTCCCTCTCGGACATGGACCTTAGCACCCATGCCCTCACTGCCTAGAAACATATATTAGCATTCGGAGTTTGTCAGGAATTGGTAGGCGGTGAAGCCCCCGCATCCAATCAGTAGCTCTACCTCTAATATACTTTACTAAACGCTGCACCTAAATGCATTTCGGGGAGTACGAGCTATTTCCCAGTTTGATTGGCCTTTCACCCCTACCCACAGGTCATCCGAAGACTTTTCAACGTCAACCGGTTCGGTCCTCCACTTTGTGTTACCAAAGCTTCAACCTGCCCATGGGTAGATCACAAGGTTTCGCGTCTAATACTACTGACTATAGCGCCCTATTCAGACTCGCTTTCGCTACGGCTCCGCACCTGAAGTGCTTAACCTTGCCAGCAACATTAACTCGTAGGCTCATTATGCAAAAGGCACGCCGTCACACTTACGTGCTCCGACCGCTTGTAGGCGTACGGTTTCAGGTTCTATTTCAACTTTCTATTCGAAATGCTTTTCACCTTTCCTTCACAGTACTAGTTCACTATCGGTCTTTGAGGAGTATTTAGCCTTGGAAGATGGTCCTCCCATATTCGGACAGAATTTCTCGTGTTCCGCCTTACTCGTTATCAACTTAATAAAAATTTCATTTACGGGACTATCACCCTCTACGGTTAACCTTTCCAGGTTATTCTATTATCCTTATTAAGTCTTTAGGGCTAATCCGCGTTCGCTCGCCACTACTTACGGAATCTCAATTGATTTCTTTTCCTATTGGTACTTAGATGTTTCAGTTCCCAACGTTCGCTCCCATTGCTGGGTGACATGCCTTCAACATGCCGGGTTGTCCCATTCGGAAATCTACGGATTAATGCGTATGTGCCGCTCCCCGTAGCTTATCGCAGCTTATCACGTCCTTCATCGCCTCTCAAAGCCTAGGCATCCGCCGTACGCCCTTTGTAACTTTTTTCTCGATTTAACCGTCATATTATGAGCGGTTATGTTAATCTTACTCGTTTTCTTGATTAATTGTATACCTTTATAAAACTTTGATTTATTTCTAAATCTGTTTGTTTTTGATTGTATGCGATTATAAATAAATTATAATCTGTTTCTAATAATGTCAATGAACTCTTCTGCTTTAGACGAATTTCGAACTTCGAGATTCGTTTATCGCTTCGTGGAGAATATCGGAGTCGAACCGATGACCTCTTGCGTGCAAGGCAAGCGCTCTAGCCAGCTGAGCTAATCCCCCTCTTTGTCGTATTTCGAAATTCATTAATCGAACTTCGTTTTTAGTAGTCTCAGGCAGACTCGAACTGCCGACCTCTACATTATCAGTGTAGCGCTCTAACCAGCTGAGCTATGAGACTCTTTAATACTCTTAAAGAGTGGTCTTTTTGTTAGTTGTAAGTCTTAAGTTATAAGTAATAAGTTTTTATTCCTTAATATTTTACTTTACCTTAACCTCTATCTCTAACTATATATTAAATACTACAGAATAAAAAGCCGAATCAAAATCAATCTTCTTACAATAGAAGAAAATTCGTCGTTCTCTAAATATGAGATGTTCCAGCCGCACCTTCCGGTACGGCTACCTTGTTACGACTTAGCCCTAGTTACCAGTTTTACCCTAGGCAGCTCCTGTTACGGTCACCGACTTCAGGTACCCCCAGCTTCCATGGCTTGACGGGCGGTGTGTACAAGGCCCGGGAACGTATTCACCGCATCATGGCTGATATGCGATTACTAGCGATTCCAGCTTCATAGAGTCGAGTTGCAGACTCCAATCCGAACTGAGATAAGTTTTTGAGATTCGCATCTTGTTGCCAAGTAGCTGCCCTCTGTACTTACCATTGTAGCACGTGTGTAGCCCAAGACGTAAGGGCCGTGATGACTTGACGTCGTCCCCACCTTCCTCGCGGTTTGCACCGGCAGTCTCATTAGAGTCCCCGTCTTTAAACGCTGGCAACTAATGATAGGGGTTGCGCTCGTTGCAGGACTTAACCTAACACCTCACGGCACGAGCTGACGACAGCCATGCAGCACCTTGCAGTCTGTCCGAAGAAAAAACTATTTCTAGTTCTGTCAAATTGCATTTAAGCCTTGGTAAGGTTCCTCGCGTATCATCGAATTAAACCACATGCTCCACCGCTTGTGCGGGCCCCCGTCAATTCCTTTGAGTTTCATTCTTGCGAACGTACTCCCCAGGTGGGATACTTATAACTTTCGCTTAGCCACTGAACCCGAAAGCCCAACAGCAAGTATCCATCGTTTACGGCGTGGACTACCAGGGTATCTAATCCTGTTCGCTCCCCACGCTTTCGTCCATCAGCGTCAGTTAATGTTTAGTCACCTGCCTTCGCAATTGGTGTTCTGCGTAATATCTAAGCATTTCACCGCTACACTACACATTCCAGCAACTTCAACATCACTCAAGACTAACAGTATCAATGGCAGTTTCATAGTTAAGCTATGAGATTTCACCACTGACTGATTAATCCGCCTACGGACCCTTTAAACCCAATAAATCCGGATAACGCTTGCACCCTCCGTATTACCGCGGCTGCTGGCACGGAGTTAGCCGGTGCTTATTCTTCTGGTACCTTCAGCTACTTACACGTAAGTAGGTTTATCCCCAGATAAAAGTAGTTTACAACCCATAAGGCCGTCATCCTACACGCGGGATGGCTGGATCAGGCTTCCACCCATTGTCCAATATTCCTCACTGCTGCCTCCCGTAGGAGTCTGGTCCGTGTCTCAGTACCAGTGTGGGGGTTCACCCTCTCAGGCCCCCTAAAGATCATCGTCTTGGTGAGCCGTTACCTCACCAACTAACTAATCTTACGCATGCCTATCCTACTGCGATAAATCTTTCAAAATCTAATGATGCCATTAAATCTGTTATAAAGTATTAATCCTCCTTTCGAAGGGCTATCCTTTTCAGTAGGGCAAGTTGCATACGCGTTACGCACCCGTGCGCCGGTCTCTAGTTCCCGAAAGAACTATACCCCTCGGCTTGCATGTGTTAAGCCTCCCGCTAGCGTTCATCCTGAGCCAGGATCAAACTCTCCATTGTAATTTTTCTTTTGGTATTGCTACCTATGTTTTTACAACTTCGAATTTCCTATAGCTCCATTATTCAAGGATTGACTTCGTTTTATTCGGCTATTTTTTCTTCTGTATATTTTATAATTTCAAATGAACTTCTCATCTTAGCAAAACCTCTCG
>NZ_JAOCDJ010000066.1:0-5662 GCF_029840885.1 Empedobacter sp. GD03861 | reverse complement strand
TAATAATGAGGAAGTTAGATGGAGTTCTTTAACTGATACTTCTGGAAATGGGGTTGTTTTTGTAAGCAAAGATTTGATGTCAACTTCTGTTTTGCCTTGGAGCGAATTAGAATTAACGCAAACGCCTCATTTCTATCAATTACCAAAAAGTAATGGAACGTATATGCATTTAGATGCTGGTGTTACAGGGCTTGGAGGAAATAGTTGTGGGCAAGGACCACCATTAGAACAAGATCGTGTAAAACCAAACGCAACAACTTTTGGATTTATTATTCGTCCTGTTCAAAGCAATAATTATTCAACGCAAGCAAAAGTAAAAGGAGCAGGAGATTCTCCACTTCTTATTACACGAAACAAAATTGGGGAAGTTACAATTTTGAGCCAAAATCAACATGCAGATTTGTATTACAAAATCGGGAATGGAAAAGAAACGAAGTATACAGAACCTTTCAAATTGAGAGATGCGAATACAATTGTTACTTGGGATAAAAATAATCCGAACATTAAAGTTTCTTCAAAATTTACTAAAATAGAAACGATTCCGTTACAAGTTGTTTTTGCTTCAAGTCAAGAAACTGGAGAAGGAGATGCTGCAAATCTTGTAGATCGTAATCCAAGCTCTATTTGGCATACGATGTATTCTGTCACTGTTGCGCAATATCCTCATTGGGTTGATTTTGATGCAGGAGAATTCAAGATGATTAAAGGATTTACATATTTACCTCGTCAAGATGGAGCTAATGGAAATATAAAAGATTATAGAATTCAGATTAGTTTAGACGGAAAAAATTGGAGTAACCCTATCAAAGAAGGTTCTTTCGAGAAAAACACTAAACTGCAAACAATTTTGTTCGACAAACCAATTCGCGGAAGATATATCCGTTTCACAGCTTTAAGTTCTCAGAATGGACAAGATTACGCTGCTGGATCCGAATTTGGAGTTTTAGTTAACTAACATTTTTACTCATAGTTTTTTCAAAAGAAATTCATATCATACAAATGGTATGAATTTCTTATTTTTATACCTCACATCAATTTAACATCAAGCCAAAATGTCATCAAATCGATATCCTCAACGCATTGTTTGCTTAACCGAAGAAGGAACTGAAATTCTGTATAACATTAATGAACAACATCGTTTAGTAGGAATTAGTGGTTTTACCTATCGTCCGCCACAAGCAAGAAAAGAAAAACCTAAAGTTTCAACTTTTTTAGATGCTAAATTTGAAGATATCATCAATTTGAAACCAGATTTAGTTGTAGGATATTCGGATTTACAAGCAGATATTGCAGCAGGATTAATTAGAAGAGGAATCAATGTGTTTATCTTTAATCACCGAACAGTTGATGAAATTTTAAATATGATTGTGCAATTTACTTCATTGATTGGTTGCCAAGATAAAGGATTAAAATTAGTTGAATCTTATGAAAAGAAACTCGAAGAAGTAAAACAACAAGCTGCTCTCCTTCCCTATCATCCAACAGTTTTTTTTGAAGAATGGGACGAACCAATTATTTCGGGAAGCGCTTGGGTAAATGATTTGATAGAAATTGCTGGAGGAAAATTAGCTTTTCCAGAACTCAAAAATAAAGCTTTGGCTAAAGATCGTATTTTGTTGGCTGAACAAGTGATTGAACGTAACCCTGAAATTATTATTGGTTCTTGGTGTGGTAAAATGTTCAAACCAGAAAAAGTAAAACAACGTATTGGTTTCGAAAATGTAAAAGCAGTTCAACAAAATCATTTATACGAAATAAAATCTGAATTGATTTTACAACCTGGTCCTGCTGCTTTAACCGATGGTTTGGATAAAATTGTGGAGATTATTACAAATTATAAATAAATATATGGATCCGGATTTTTTAATTTTGTATACTAAAGTAATTTTAGTCCTTCACTTCGTATTCGATATTTTATTATTAATTATTTCTATTGTTGCTCACGGAAAAAAAATAAGTTTTAGTAATTATCTAATTTTCATAACAATTTCTATATTACTATTATCAATAATAAGATTATCTATAAAAGAATATCTTGGTGTTTCAATTTATGAACTAAATATAGTAACAAATATTCTCGAAAAACTTTTATACATAGCATTCGGAGTTATCTTAATTCTTGGAGTTTATAAATTAAAAATCAATAAAGAAGAATAAAAAAATCCCGCTTTCAGCGGGATTTAAATTATTGTATAATATTGACTTCTCGAACCAATGTTACGCCATATTTGGTTTTCACATCTTCTATAATTCGTTCAGATAAATCATATATTTCACGTCCAGTTGCATTGCCATAATTCACCAAAACCAAAGCTTGTTTATCGTGAACTCCCGCATCTCCAAAACGTTTTCCTTTCCAACCTGCATGTTCTATCAACCAACCTGCGGCTAATTTCACTCCTGAATCAGTTTTGTAATGAGAAATTTCTGGGTGAAGTTTTTCAATTTCAGCAAATTCTTCATTCGAAATGACAGGGTTTTTAAAGAAACTCCCCGAATTCCCAATCTGCGAAGGATCTGGTAATTTACTTTGACGAATTTTGATTACAGCTGCACTAATTTCTTGAATCGTTGGATCAAAAATTTGCTCCTTTTCCAATTCAGATTTTATTGCACCATATTCAACATGAAGTTTATGACTTTTCTTCGTCAACTTAAATGTAACCGCTACCAAAACATATTGTCCTCTCAATTCGTTTTTGAAAACAGATTCGCGGTAACCAAAATGACATTCTTCATTTGTAAAAGTACGCTCATCACCCGTTTCCAAAACTAATGTCTGAACTTCTTCGATATAATCTTTTACCTCTACGCCATACGCACCAATATTTTGCATCGGCGCAGTACCAACATTTCCAGGAATCAACGAAAGATTTTCTAATCCTCCGAAATCATTTTGCAACGTCCATTCAACAAAATTGTGCCAATTCTCGCTCCCTTGCGCTTTTACGTACACAAAATCATCATCTTCGTTGATAATTTCGATTCCTTTCAAATTTAATTTTAACACAATTCCTGGAAAATCGTCTACAAAAAGCATATTACTTCCTCCACCAATAAATAAGATCGGTAAATCTTTTTGACGACGAAAAACCAAAACTTTTCGCAAATCTTGAATAGTCGCAACATCTGCAAAATATTTTGCCTTTGCCTCTATTCCGAATGTGTTATATAATTTTAATGAATAATTTTCGATGATTTCCATCTTCGTATTTTTCTTATGATCTAATTGTTCCTGGATATTGTTCTAAAGCTTCTTTCAAGATTTCGACAGAACGAACCAAATCTTCTTCTTTCAAAACATAAGCCAAACGAACTTCTTGAATTCCTGAATTTGGAGTTGAATAAAATCCTGCTCCTGGTGCCAACATTACTGTTTCTCCATTTGATGAGAAAGATTCTAATAACCAGATTGCAAATTTTTCTGCACTATCTACAGGTAATTGAATCATACAATAAAATGCTCCTTTTGGATTTGGACAAACAACACCTGGAATTTGTTGTAAACCTTTTACCAAAGTGTTGCGACGTTTTAAATATTCTGTACGACAATCTTCGAAATAAGTTCTAACATTTTTGTGTGCTAAAGTTGCAATATATTGAGAAATTTCAACTGGACTTAAACGCGCTTGAGCATATAACATCGCAGCTTTTAAGAATTTCTCGTTACGTGTAATCAAAGCTCCAGAACGTGCTCCACATAAAGAAAAACGTTTCGATTCAGAATCAATTACAATTGCATTATCTTTCAATTCTGGGAAACTTAAAACAGATGTAAATTCTTCTTCTGTATATAAATATTCTGCATAAACTTCATCCGAAATTAAATAGATATCATGTTTAAGAACTAATTCTTTCAATTGATTTAGTTCTTCTTTCGAATATACATATCCAGTTGGATTTCCAGGATTACAAATTAAAATTGCACGTGTTTTATCCGTAATTTTTTTTGCAAACTCCTCAACAGATGGTAAAGCAAAATTATTTTCGATTGTAGATGGAACTGGAACAATATTTACATCGTTTTCACATGTAAATCCATTATAATTTGCATAAAAAGGTTCTGGAATAATAATTTCATCTCCTGGATTTGCAATAATTCCGAAAATAAATAATAAAGCTTCCGAACCTCCTAATGTTGCAATAAAATTTTCTGGCGTTAATTCAATTCCGCGATTTGTAAAATAATCTGCCAAAGCCTGACGATATTCCAACGTTCCTTCTGAGTGCGTATAAGAAATAATGTTTGAAGGAAAATTTTTCAATCCTTCTAAAACAGCTTTTGGCGACTCAATATCGGGCTGTCCAATATTTAAGTGATAAACTTTCGTTCCTCTTTTTTTCGCTGCATCTGCGTATGGCACCAACTTTCTGATTGGAGAAGCTGGCATATTTTGTGATTTTTCAGATAATATTAACATTTATTGTAATTTTTAAAATTTGATTTGAATTCTTTGGTATTGTTTTTGTAATTTTAAAGTGTAAATATAAAAAACGTTTAATCTCAAAAAAAACTTTATTATGAGTAAATTAAATAATGCAACTAAATTATTAGCAGGTTTAGCAATTGGAACAGCAATCGGAGCAGTAGTAGGTTTATTATATGCGCCAGAATCAGGGAAAGACACTCGCAAAAAATTAAAAAAAGAAGCTGACAAATACAAAAAAGAGTTAGACAAATACGCGAATGATTTTTCTGATAAAGCGAAAAAAACAAAAAAAGAATTAGAAGCTAAATTAGACGAAGTAAAATCAAAATTAGCAGAACAAAAAGACGAGTTTGTAGCAAAAGCGAAAGAAGCTGGAAAAGATTTAAAATCTAAAGCAAACCAAACAAAAGAAGATTTAAAAGACGAATTTCAAGAAAACGTAGGAGTTTAATTTCTTCGAAATACAACATTCCTTAAAATTTATAATTAACTTTGTCTGAAATAAATCAATTTTATGTTTAATGAACTAAAAGTTTATATTAATAATAGAATAACTTTAGCTAAATACGATCTCGTAGATTCGCTGAGTAATATGTTGGCGAGCGGTATTTATGTATTAATTATTGCCGTATTTTCTTTGTTTCTATTATTATTAGGAAGTTTAGCATTAGGATTTATTTTGGGAGGTTATTTTAATGATACAGGATTAGGTTTTCTTGCTGTAACTGGAATTTATTTCTTAATGATGGTTTTTTCTATTCTATTTAGAAAGAAATTAAAACTTTTCTTGACAAATATTGCCGTAGAAAACGCGATGGAAGCTATGTCTAACCAGGAAGATGACGACGATGAAGAATAAAGAACAAATGTCTGCGATAAAAAATTTAGACGATTTGCGAATGGCAAAACGTAAACTAAAATTACAAATGAAAGTTGCTGAAAATAAACATGAAAATTCATTTGTAAATAAAGCAGTTAATCTTGTAACAAACTTAAAATCCGATACAAGTTTTACTTCTTCTAAAGTTGAAAGTGCATTAAATTGGGCTGGAGATAAAGCTTCAAAAAAATATCCAATGAAGGGAATTACAAAAATTTTAATTTCTGGATTGATTATGATAGCGGTTCCAATTATTACGAATAAAATTCAGGAATATATAGAAGAAAAATTATAAAATTATTTGATATTAAAAAACCACTTCGTTTGAAGTGGTTTTTTTGTGTGTTAATTT
>NZ_JAOCDJ010000065.1:0-5953 GCF_029840885.1 Empedobacter sp. GD03861 | reverse complement strand
TATTCACTTGAGGCTTTTTTTGTGGTTATACGTCGCGCTTTAGGCTGAACGTTTTAAGCTTTACGCTTCTCCAGACTCCAGACTATGTTCTATAAAACAAGAGACTTCTAATTAGTTAACGAGTAGTTTCTTCTTGATAAAAAGGAAGCTTCCTTTTTAAAATTAACTCAGAACTCGATAACACTCCTAGTTTGTTTAGATTTTTATTGGCAGTCTTAAATCTTATGTCTTATAACTTATTACTCAAAACTCAGAACTTAAAAACCCGCGTTAGGGATAGTAGTGGAAATCCTTTTGGAGGAATTGGTTTTTCTGTAATCACTTCTAATCTTCTTATACAAAAGATTGCAACGGATACCCCGACCGAGTGATTTACATTAGCTGTGTTTGTATTATTTTGGTTATTCTATGAATGATATAAAGGAAGGCAAAGAGCGAGGGAACGCCCAAATTTATTATCTTTACTCAAAACCTATATATTATGGAAGAAAATCAGTATGATAATCAATTGTTACCAAAGGAAAGTTGGTTTAAACGTAACTGGAAATGGGTTGTGCCAGTTGGCTGTTTGTCGTTTGTGATTTTATTTTTTGGATTGTTAATTGGTGGTGCTTTTTGGGATTTTAGTAAGATAACTTCGGATAGCGATGTAACGAAACATGCAATTAATATTATTAATCAAAATCCTGAAGTTCAGCAGAAATTGGGTGCGGATGTTAAAACGAACGGAGTTTTTACTGGAAATATTTCTATTACAAATGATACTGGTGAAGCTAACATCTCTGTACCTATAAAAGGAACAAAAGGCTCTGGGACTGCAATTATTGTTGGAGAAAAAGAATTTGATAAATGGAATTATGAAAAGATTGCGGTTCAGGTTGATGAAACTGGAGAAGTGATCGAAATAAATAAAGTAAAAGAAGAAGCTAACGAATGAGTTAGCTTTTTTTGTTTAGCTATTATTGATAAAGATTTAATTGTTTATTCAAAATAATAATTTTACTTTTGATTAACATTTGGTGCGAATTTAACCGTTCGGTAACAGGGAATCAGGTGAAAATCCTGAACAGACCCGCTGCTGTAAGCTCCATATTTTTTAGATACATTATATCCACTGTTTTTAATGGGAAGGATTTCTAAAAAAGGAGTAAGTCAGAAGACCTACCAAAATGATAAATGTTGAATGCTTTCGGGGACTAAAGCGTGAAGTTCAAATTTTGGATAGGTTCGTCCTTTCAATACTTCTTCATACACTCTCGTTAGCAACAATTGATTATTGCTAAATGAGAAATCTGAAAACTATAATTATTTGTTGCAGCTTGATTTTGCTTTCATGTCGCATAGCCTCTGCGCAAATTATTCATGATAGTATTTTAGAGCTTCAGCAAGTTAATATTTTAAAAAATAATATAAAAGCCGTTGTTCCTGTTCAGGAATTGAAAGGAGCGGAACTAGAGGCTTTAAATAGCCATTCTGTGGCAGATGCTGTTCGTTTTTTTGCAGGTGTACAAATCAAAGATTACGGAGGAGTTGGAGGTTTAAAAACTATTGATGTTCGTGGGATGGGATCTCAACATGTTGCAGTTTTTTATGATGGAATTCAATTGGGAAATGCGCAGAATGGAATTGTCGATTTAGGAAAATTTTCTTTAGATGACATGGAAATGATTTCTTTATATAATGGTCAAAAAAGTAATATTTTTCAATCAGCGAAAGACTATGCTTCTGCTTCTGCAATTTACCTTCAAACTGTACGTTTTCAAAACAAATGAGACATTTCAGTTAAAAAATTAAGAGAGTGTTTTTTTTATAAATTTATAATTTTTTGTTGAAAATACAATTGCCTTCTTTTAGCGATTGTTTTTTGTTTAATAATTGCTCTTTTTTCCAATATTTTATCTGCTCTTCCGAAATACATATCGGCAGGAGTTAGATTATTCAAAGCCTCATGATATCTACGATTGTTGTAATTTTCGACAAAATGTTCGAGGGCAAAAATTAGTTCCTCAGGATGATAATAATGATCCAGTTTTACCACATTTTTCATTGTTCTATGATAACGTTCAATTTTTCCTTGCGTTTGAGGATGAAGCGGTTTTCCTCGTATATGTTTCATTTTTTGAGTATTTTTCAAATAATCTTTTAATTCATTTGAAACATAACAAGGTCCATTGTCTGACAATAATTTTGGTCTCTGTTTGGTTTTAATTTGAGCCTTTTCAATTGCCTTTTTTACGGTTCTTTTTACATCTTCAGCCTTCATCGAGCTGCACAACTCCCAATGAATAATATAGCGACTGTAATCGTCCAAAATCGTGCTCAAATAGTACCAACCCCAACCAATAATCTTGAAATATGTAAAATCTGTTTGCCACATTTCATGCACAAAATTGGTTTTGTCGTTGAATTCATTTGCTGCTGAAATCAAAATATGGTTGGTAGCGGGAATTAAATCTCTTTGCTTTAATATCCGATAAACACTCGATTCTGAGATGTAAATTCCTAATTCATCAGTCATTTTTAAAGCTAATTCTCTTGCTGATAATTCTGGATATTCTAACGCTAATTCTACGATAACATCTTTTTGAGATTCGGAAATACTGTTCCATTTTCGATGAGTATATTTTCGTTTAGATTCTAAGCCTTCAAAACCATTTTCAAGATATTTAGCATACCATTTATAAAATGTACTACGAGCTATTCCAAATTCTTCTAATGTGCGCTTAATACCGATTTCTGATCGTGTAACGACTTCGATAATCTCGTATTTTGGCTTGCTGACAATCGCATATATTTCTTAAATTTATCATTTAATCCAACGAATTCAAGGTTTTTTTTACGATATCATAGCGAACAACCAAATCAGCTACAATTTCTTTGAGACGCTGATTTTCTTTACGCAATTCGAGTACATCATCACTGGTTGCTTCTCTGGAAATGTCTCCTGAAAGACGTTTTTTACCAGCTTCTAAGAACTTTTTGTTCCATTTATAAAATTGTGATTGGGAAATCGAGTATTTTCGACACAATTCGGCAATAGAAGTCTCTACTCATAAAGCTTCCATAACGATTAATATCTTTTGCTAGGCTGTAAAAATCCGACGTGTATTATTACGGATATCTTTTACAAATTTCTCTGGGGTTTTCTTTTTTGAAATTGCCATAATTAAAGTTAACGTTTTTTATTAAAAACTATAACTTATTTTTTAGGTCTTAGATGTCCACTTTTTGCTGAAGATTTACAGGAACTATTTTTGTTTAATTTTCAGTAGTAAAGATTGATTTTGTCATATATTGTAAGGTGTAATTTATGCAAAAAGTTTATACCAACACTTTGATACACAAGGTTATCAGATGAATTGATTTTAGGTATTTTAAGGACATAAAAATACCCGATAATAGAATACTATCTATTATCGAGGTTGATTATTTTATTGTTAAATGACTGTAATAAGTGTTTTGTAGTATAACAACACTTCTGATATACTACCGAGGTGTTTTAATACATTTATATTTAGTGTTTTATGAAGTTTTTAATTTTCAAATGTATACAATACGTATACATTTGAAAATTAAAATAATATCTGTTCATTATTAATTACCCAATTCTAATTGATTTTTAACTAAATGGAAATAGTCAGCTTTATTATTTATCAATTCCTGATGATTACCTATTTCAACAATTTCTCCATTTTTGAGCACAATAATTTGGTCTGCATTTTTAACTGTAGATAAGCGATGAGCGATTATTACTACTGTCTTGCTTTTAAAAAAATCTTGTAAATTGTCATGAATTATTTTTTCATTATCTGCATCTAAGGCACTTGTAGCTTCATCAAAAAAAACATAATGAGGGTTTTTATAAACTGCCCTTGCAATTAATATTCTTTGTTTTTGACCTCCTGAAATACCATTACCTGATGCTCCTATTTTTGAATTATATTTTAAAGGTAAAGAGTTAATAAAATCTTTTATATTCGCAGTATGTAATGCTTTGTTGAGATTTTCTTTATTAATATTTTCATCTCTTGTAGCTATATTTCTTTCTATAGTATCTGAAAAAATAAATCCATCTTGCATAACAACACCACAGTTTTCTCTGATATTTTTTGCTGAAAGTTTATTAATATCAATGTCATTGTAAAATATATTTCCTTCTGTTGGTTTATAGAATTTTAATAATAATTTCATTAGAGTGGTTTTGCCACTTCCACTTGCTCCTACAATAGCTGTAACTTTCCCTTCAGGAATGAATAAATTAATTTTTTTTAAAACATAGGGTGATTTTGAACCTTCATATTGAAAACTTATATTATTTAATTTAATTCCATTGTTTTGATAAGAATTAAGATTTAATTGTACTTGCTCTGATTCTTCTTCTGTAGGATGGTTTTGAACTTCATTTAGTCTTTCTAAACTCAATTTAGCATCTTGAAGTGATCTAAAAAAACCAACTAACTGATTAACAGGAGAGTTCATTTGTCCTATTATATAGGAGACACTTAACAATTCTCCCAAAGTCATTTTTCCATGCACAACAAAAGTGGCTGCCAAAAATGTTACAATAATATTCTTTAATTGATTAACAAAATCAAATCCTAATATTTGTATTTGGTCAAGTTTCAAAATCTTTATATTTACATTAAAGAGATTATTTTGTATTTTTTTCCATTCTTTGAGCTTAAAGTCCTCAAATTGATTTAATTTTATCTCTGTGATTCCATTAATAATTTCATATATGGATCCTTGATTTTTGCTTTTTTCCTGAAATCTAAAATAATCCAATATTTTTCGTTTTCTTAGCCAATAAAAAGACCATAGAATAGAAATAATTGTCAAAGAGATATAAATTAATAAAATTTTAAAGTCATAATGCCATAATACTCCAAAGAAAACTGCAAAAGTTATTATTGAAAAAAAAGTTACTAAACTTTGAGATGTTAAAAATAGCTCAATTCTTTCATTATCCTGAATCCTTTGGTTAAAGTCTCCCATCAACTTAGTATCAAAAAAATTAATGGGCAGCTGTATCAATTTTTTAAGAAAATCTGAAATAATATTGATACTCAATTTTGTACCCATATATAACATGAGCCAATTTCTTATTACTTCAATAGTTGTAGAACCTAAAAATAAACTCAATTGTGCTAACAATATAACAATAATGAAGTTAATATTTTTCTCATTAACTCCTTTATCTATAAGATTTTGAGTTAGAAAAGGAAAAATTAGTGTAATACCACTTCCTAACATTAGCATGAAAAACATTAAAAATAACTGCTTTTTAAAATGTTTAAGGTACCTAAATAATAATTTAAAATTTACTTTATCTTCGATAGGAGGAACTGCTTTATAAAATTCTTTTGTGGGTTCTAAAAATAATGCTATCCCTTTGTTACTATCTGAAATCCAATACTTTTTGAATTTTATTTCATCAATTTTTATTAATCCATGGGCAGGGTCTGACAAATGATATATATATTTATCTGAAAAAAAACTTTTAGTAATTTTTCGTAATACCACAAAATGGTTTTGATTCCAATGAAGAATGCAAGGAAAAGATTCTTTTTTTTTCTTTAGAGCATCAATAGTTAGTTTTGCAGATAGATTATCAAAACCAATTTTTTGAGAAGCTTCTGTAATTCCTAATAATGAAACCCCTTCACGAGTTATAAAAGAATTTTCTCTTATATATTGAAGTGAATATTTTTTGCCATAGTAACTTGAAACCATGCATAAACAAGCTGGACCGCAATCCATTTCATCGTGTTGAGAAATAAAATACACTACGTAAATTTAATAAGTATAAAATTTAAAATTCTTTTCATCTTGTAGAAGTTTTTCAATAAAATATTTATATGAGTCAAAATTATTTTTTTTAGAAAAAAGTTCTATAGATTTATTATATAGTAATATATCAGTGTTATATAAATAGTTTAAAATAATTTTATAA
>NZ_JAOCDJ010000064.1:0-6070 GCF_029840885.1 Empedobacter sp. GD03861 | reverse complement strand
ATGTGTGGCAAAAATTAATTCCATTTATATTGTTTTTGTTCTGTTTTTTTTGATTAATAAATAGACAGATAAAATTCCGATAAGTGTCATTCCTCCAATTAATAAATAATCTCTTTGCGCAAAAACTTCGCCTTCCATATCGCCTTGCATTAACATTAACGAGTAGGAAAGTGTATTGTTTAAGAAATGTAATAACATAGGCAAAAACAACGATTTTGTGCGGTAATAAACTATTCCAAAAATGATTCCTAAAAGTCCGGCGCCTATAAATTGCCAAGGATTCATGTGTGCGCATCCAAAAATAAAACCATTGATTAAGATTGCAGTGGTAGGATTTACATTGAAATTTAGCATTCCTTTCAAGATTATTCCTCTGAAAATAATTTCTTCGAAAATTGGAGCCAAAATACAAATCATAATAAATCCAGCGATTTTGTAATCTAACATCATTTCAAAAGAAGCTTGAAAGATTTTATAGATTTCTTCTAAAGGTCCAGTTGTTGGAATTAAACTTGTTGCAACCTCGGCTAAAGGCAAAAGAAATAACCAACAAGCTATTGATAATATGAGCTGAATTGGAGTAAAAGAATGTTTGATATCTTTTAAAATTGATGCAAATTTAGTTTGTGTCAACATCAATAAAATAACAATTGCGCAAACCGTTCCTGTTAAAAATCCTAACGGTAAAAGTAAGTGATTAAGCGGTTTGTAAAAAAGTGCTGGAACTGAAATAATTCCGCCAGCAAACTGCATTATAATCACTGCAATTGCGCTATACAAAAGAGCTTTTCCAATACCAAAACTTAGTTTATTTTCTTGCTTAGGAACAAATTCTTCAAATGGAGAGGTGTTATTCATGATGATAAGGTTTACCCTGCAATATACTAAATCCTCGGTAAATTTGCTCAGTCAAAAATAGACGAACCATTTGATGCGTAAATGTCATATTGGATAAAGACATTTTTTTATTTCCACGATTGTAAACAGATTCGTCAAAACCATAAGGACCACCAATCACAAAGACAAGATTTTTGACAGATTGATTCATGTAATTCTGAATATCATCTGCAAATTGCTTCGAAGTAGGCTGTTTTCCTTTTTCATCCAAAATAATAACAAAATCTGTATTGATGATTTTATTCAAAATTTGCTCAGCTTCTTTTTGTTTTTGTTGAATTTCGGACAAATTTTTACGATTTTTGATGTCAGGAATTTCAATTCTTTGATAATTAATGTGCGAAGGCAATCGATTTTCATACTTTTGTAATAGCATTTCGATGGCTTTTTCGTCTGTTTTACCGATACAAATGGTCGTAATATTCATTCAAAATTATTTATTGAGACAAAAATATGCGCATTCTACAAGATTTTAAAACATATACAGGAATAAATTATTTTCGAGCTTGGTCGAAAACAAAATTGATGAACAAAAATACAGGTATCACGGTATATGATTTCTTGAAAGTTTTTTGGATTCGCGTCATGAAAGGTAATTTTCCGTTGCGTTCGGCAGCAGTTTCATGGATTTTATTTTTTAGTATGTTTCCATTTTTGCTTTTTTTGTTTAGTATTTTACCGCATTTGGTTTATTACCAAGAGATAAAAAACTTGTTATTTACACAACTTCTTCCGCAACTTTTGCCTAAACATGTGAGCAATGAAGTGATTTCGTATATTGATAAAACGACGGCTGTACAAGGAAAACGTAAAGTGAATTATTTCTTGATTTTGATTACAATTTTTATGTCATCTAACGGAATACAAGGAATTATAAATGGGTTTAATGTTTCGTATCAAGATGTTTATGTAAAGCGAAAAAACTCAAAATCGAGAATGATTTCGATAATTTTAACCTTGTTTTTTACAGCTTTTATCGTGTTGCAAGTGTTTTTATCGTATTCAACATCAATTATTTGGAAATACTTAACCAACGTTTCATTCCTAAGTAAACTTGGTCAATTTTCATATTTAATCAACTATTTTTCGGTATTTCTTTTCTACTTTGTTTCGATGTGTATGCTGTATTATTTCGGACCAAATCACAAAAAATCGCGTAGTACAGTTTTACCTGGTGCTATTTTGACTTCAGTTTTGTTCTTGTTAACTGTGATTGGTTTTAATTCGTATTTAAGTTATTTTACAAACATTGATTTGTTGTATGGATCGCTTGGATTAGTGATGATTATGATGATTTTTGTATACATCAATGTGATTTTGATGTTGGTTGGTTATGAATTGAA
This sequence comes from Empedobacter sp. GD03861, assembly GCF_029840885.1. NCBI lineage: Bacteria > Pseudomonadati > Bacteroidota > Flavobacteriia > Flavobacteriales > Weeksellaceae > Empedobacter > Empedobacter sp. GD03861. Next base: position 3,830 of record NZ_JAOCDJ010000064.1, on the reverse strand, counting down.
TATGTCAATTAATTACACCAAAAATTACGAATACGTTAATCATATTGACAATAATCGATTTATTAATTTGGATAAATTTTAAGGCTCATTTAAAAGATGTCCGCAGGTTTTGCAATAAATAGCACCATCTAGGTGATAATCATCGCCACAATTGCGACATCTTTGTGTGTTTGTAGGAATATCTTCTTTGTGTCTAGCCGCTTTATTCATTTCCATTGTTACAATACTTGTGGGAACAGCAATTACACCATAACCTATAATCATAACAACAGAAGCTAAAAATTGTCCCAAACCAGTGACAGGAGAAATATCGCCATAACCTACTGTTGTTAAAGTGACAATTGCCCAATAAATACTGATTGGTATACTTGTGAAACCAGATTCAGGATGATCATGTTCAACCATATACATGATAGAGCCAATTACAACAACAATTAATACTACAAATGATAAGAAAACGATGATTTTATCTTTACTTTCTTTCAGCCCTAACACCAACACATTTTTTCCACGTGTAAATCGTGTAAGGTTAAAAATTCTGAAAATACGTAGTAATCTTAAAATACGAATACTTGCTAGGTACTTACTTGTAGGTAAAACTAAACCAAGATAAAACGGTAAAATAGACAATAAGTCAATAACTCCATAAAAACTAAAAATATATCGCCAACGATTTTTAACACAATAGATTCTTAATAAATATTCTATAGTAAACAAAAAGGTTAAAATCCATTCTAAAGATACTAAAACTGTATGGTGTCTCGCATTAATTGCTGGAATAGACTCCAACATAACCAAACCTACACTTAATAAAATTAAAAGTAATAAAGAGATGTCAAAAAATTTTCCATAAGGTGTATCAGCTTCAAAAACTATATCGAATATTTTTTGTTTTAGCTTCTTTTCTTCATCAGCTCCCATTCTTTTTAGATAAGGAAATCTACCTTTAAACATTAGTTTATATTTTTGGAATGAGCTAAATTAGGAAAAAATTTTAGTATGAATATTCTATTGACTGGTGGAAGTGGATTAATTGGTTCAGAATTAACAAAGATTTTAATTAAAAATGGACATCAAGTTCGTATTTTGACAAGAGAAAAACAGATTGAACATCCTTTTTATCATTGGGAGAAAGATACAATTGATGAAAAAGTTTTTGAAAATTTGGATGGAATTATTCATTTGGCTGGAAGCTTAATTGCGAAAAGATGGACAAATTCTTACAAAAAAGAAATTTTTTCGAGTAGAGTTGATACAGCGAATTTACTTTTTGAGTATGTCAAAAAATTGAATATTGATTTGAAATTTTTTATCTCCGCGTCTGGAACAGCTTATTATGGACAAATTACTTCGAATAAGATTTTCAAAGAGTCTGATGAACCGAATATTGATTTTTTAGGTAAAGTTTGTGTCGCATGGGAAAATGCTGCTTATCAGTTCGAAAAAATAGGTGCAAGAGTGGTTTGTCTTAGAACTTCTTTGGTTTTGTCAAAAAACGGCGAAGGTTTCAAATTATTAAAAAAACCTATTCAACTTGGTGTAGGAGCAAATCTAGGTAACGGAAAACAATGGATGCCTTGGATACATATTACAGATTTGATACAAATGTATGCGGAAGCTGTAGATAATGATAAAATAAAAGGAAGTTATAACGCATCTTCACCGCAATATATAAATCATTCGGAATTCAATCATACGCTAGCGAGAATAATGAATAAACCTTTTTTTATTCCTAATATTCCTGCTTTTGTTATGAAATTAGCATTAGGTGAGATGAGTAGTTTAGTCCTAAATGGATCTAGAATTGACGCAACTAAAATTCAAGAAATAGGTTTCAAATTTCAATATCCTACTTTAGAAAAAGCGTTAGAAGAATTGATAGAAAAGTAACGAAAATTTTATTTAGATTATTCTTTATGTATTATTGTGTATTGTACTTTTGCAGGAATTACAAATTGAAATGAAATTAAAAATTACTTTACTCTTTTTATTTATTGCATTATATACAAATGCGCAATCGAAAGATTTAAAATTCGGAAAAATTTCGGAGCAAGAAATTAACTTAACTCAAGTTCCTTTTGAGAAAAATGTAGATGCTGTTATTCTTTCGGAAGAAGGAAAAATGGATTTAACTTCGTCTAATTATTATTTGACTGTAAAACGAAGAATCAAAATACTGACTGATAAAGGACTTGATGAAGCAAATATACAACTGAATTATTACAGCAAGAATAGAAATGAATCTATAAGCGGAATTAAGGGAGGTACAATTAATATTGTAAATGGAGTAGAACAAATGACTCCGATTGATGAGAAAGAGATTTTTGATGTTTCTCTAAATGAATTGTATGCTGCAAAACGTTTCACTTTTCCAAATGTAAAAGTTGGTTCTATTATCGAGTATACTTATATCAAAAGTAGCGAACATAATTTTTCTATTGATGCGTGGAATTTTCAACATGATATACCAACGCTTTCGAGCAAGTTTCGATTAAATAATCAAGCTTATGGTACCTATTCGATTATTACAATTGGTGATGGTTTGAATACAAAGTATAAAGGCAAATCAAGTTCAACGGAGTGGTTATTACATAATATCCAAAGTTATAATCAATTAAAATACGTTTATAATCCTGAAGATCAAAGTGAACGTATCAAAATACAGGCTGCTACTTATCATACAGATGGTGCAAAGAAAACTACGATGAGCGCGTGGAGAGATTTGATTCAAGATATAAATGCACAATATGATTTGTATCGAAATCCTTCTGCAATCAGAGATGTTGCGCAAAATATTCCGAATGGAAAAGATGAGGTAGAAACGTTGAAAAATGTGATTGAATATATTGATTCAAATGTAAAATGGAACAGATTTTATGGAATTATTCCAACGCGTTCAAACAAAACTTTATTGAAAGAAAAGTCTGGTTCTACAGCAGATATGAATCTTTTATTGAATGAAATTTTAACAGCCAAAGGTTTCGAAACTTCGATGGTTATGTTTAGTAGTCGTCATCATGGACAAATTTTGTTTTCTTATCCAATTGTCAATCAATTCAATTCTGTTTTAACAGTTGTGAAATTAAATAATGGTGCTTCAAATATTATTTTGGATGCTTCGAAATTAAATAAAGAGCAAATCGAATTTGGACCTTTAGATGTGTTTAATTATCATGGAATTGTCATCAAAAAAGGTGAAGCTTCGTTTGTAAAGTTGAATCAAAAATTGTCTTATTACGAATCATCATTAAAGTATGATTTTATGAGTAATGGAAATTTAGTTCTTTATCGTAAAGACAAATTCAATGGTTATTTTTATGATGATGATGTAGACGAAAAAAATGTTTTGAATAGGTATTTGACTGAATCTTTAGATGTGCGTTTGGACGAAGAAATTAATGATAAAACGTTTTTTGATACTGATTCTTACGTTAAAAATTATAAAGCAAAAGCTGTAATTCCGAATGCTCCATTTTATACATTTATTAATCCTTTGCGCGAATTTCTAAAACAATATACTTTTGAAGATATCAATCGTCAGCGCAAAATAGAATTTAATTATCCTTATTTGTTTAATATTCAGGTGAAATCTAAAATTCCAGAAGGTTATGAAGTGATAATTGATGAAAAATACAAAGCGCATCACAAAACTGAGCTTGGTTTAGAGTATTATCAGGAAGCAAAAGTGAAAGATGGACAATTGATACTAGCAATTCAATTTTTATTGCCAGAAGGTGTTTATGAAGCGGATAAATACAATGAATTGAAACAATTTTTTGAGAAAATAAAAACAGAATCTCTGAAAGAAGTTTTAATGAAAAAGAAATAAA